>JADZEM010000009.1 GCA_020850535.1 Chloroflexota bacterium | reverse complement strand
CGCGCATCAACAGCACCACCAGGGAGGGCCTGCGACGGCTGATCGCGGAGGCCGTCGAGAAGGGCATGTCGCCCGCGGAGGCCGGCGAGCTCATCGAGGGCTGGGCCGGCTTCGACCAGTACCGCGCAGAGCGCATCGCGCGCACCGAGCTCATGTTCGCGTACAACGCGGCCGCGTTGGACAGCTACGGGGCGCTGGGCGTCACCAAGGTCCAGGCGATCGACGGGGACGACGACGAGGAGTGCGCCGAGCGGAACGGGCAGACGTACTCTCTGGCCGAGGCCGAGGGGATCGAGGACCACCCGAACGGGACCCTGGACTGGGTGCCGGTAGTCTGAGGAGGATCCAATGAGCTACCAGCTGGCTGGAGCCGTCGCCATCCACGACCAGACCGTCAACCTGACGGCTTCGTTCACCCTGCCGGGCGGCAGCTACCCGTGCCGGATCCGGGTCGACAGCGAGACGATGATCGTGACTGGCGGAGCCGGGTCCGGGTTCCTGTCGGTCCAGCGAGGCGTCGACGGCACGGCTCCGGCAGCCCACGATGCCGGCGCGACGGTCTACGACGACACGGACACCGATGAGCATGTCGGAGACCTGGTGGCCGACACCCTCACGGCCGACCACGCGACGGGGGAGAGGTCTCCGAACGCCGCGCTGGGGGTGTTCAGCGTCGGCGGCTTCATGTCACGCGGCATCGGCGGCCGCCAGAGCGGCTTCCAGGCGTACCAGACCGGTCCCGAGGACCCCATCTACTACGTCTACCACGACCGGGCCGGCGACTCGACGCTGCAGGTCGGCGATGTCCTGTTCTACCTGCTCAGCGAGGGCTCCACAGCGGCGGACCCGTTCTACGCGTTCGGGTCTTCCATCGGGGTGAGCGTCGGCGCGATCGATGGAGACGGCATCGAGGCCAACCTCGATGTGGCGCTCGGCACGCTTGATGGGACCAGCCCGTCCAGGCTGCAAGTGCGCGGACTGGATGGGACGGTCCGGCCTGGCGCGGACAACGCACAGAAGCTGGGTGACGCGTCTCGCCGCTGGAGCGTGGTCTACGCCGGGACCGGGACCATCAACACTTCTGACCGGGGCGCGAAGCAGGACGTGCGGACCGTCGCTGCCGACGACGACGGGAGGGCACTCCTGGGCGTGGCTCGTCGGCTGTCCGATCGGATGTCGTCCTACCGCATGAAGGACGCCGTAGAGCAGAAGGGCGACGACGCGAGGATCCACCACGGCGTGACCGCGCAGGACGTGGAGGCAGCGTTCAAGGCCGAGGGCCTGGATCCAGCACGGTACGGCGTCTGGTGCCGGGACGCGTGGGACGAGCGGGTCGAGGTCGAGCGCGTCCCGCTGCCGCATGAGAGGGGCGTGCCTCCCAGCTACGAGAGGGTCGAGACCGTCATCCCTGCGGGTGAGGCGCTCGGCATCCGGTACGAGGAGCTGTTCGCCCTGATGTTCGCGGGCATGAACGCGCGCCTGGCGGCGCTGGAAGAGAGGTTGGGACTGTGACCACCAAGGGATCGCTCGCGGCGAACCACGCCGCCCGGGGAGCCGGCATCATCCAGCAGCTGTTCGACCTGGTCGGGTGCGAGGCTGACGAGCCGGAGCAGGTCACGCTGCTCAACGGCGCCATCGACGCGGTGAACGCCTGGATCGTGGCGGAGCGCAGCGAGGTCGGATCGCCCGACGACGCGGCCGCGTACCAGGCGTACTACGGGCCCAGCGTCAAGGCGTGGCAGCAGGAGATGAAGGCGGAGCCGCTCGATGGGTCCAAGCTCGACAGCTGGCTGGGTGGCAAGATCCCGCGGCGCCTGCTCATGGTCCCGTTCGGCGGACCGCTCCCGGGCGGCAAGGCGGGCCTTGACCTGGATGGCGAGTACTTCCACGAGGGCACCGACCTGTTCGGGCCGTTCCCGCTGCTCCGGTCGTCGCGCGATCGCCTGGTCGACTGGCACCACGACAACGACCCGACCAAGGTGATGAAGGGCGCGATCCTGGGCCGCGTGGTCATGGACGCCGCGCCCGAGGCGGATGGCATGTGGGCCGACTTCTGGGTGAACGCCGGCGAGAAGCGGAAGGCCCTGATCGCCACGCTGGAGCGCCGCGGCGTCCAGCTGTACGGATCGTCCCAGGCGATCCCGACCGCGGTGCGCAAGGCCAGCGACGGCGCGATCGACGTCTGGCCGGTCATCCGCCACACGATCACCACCAGCCCGCAGAACACGCTGGCCGTGGTGCCCGCGCTGAAGGCCCTGTTGACGAGTGGCCTACCATCCGAAGCGACCAGCAAGGCTGCACTCGAGGCGGCGGTGCTGGGCATGGACGAGGGTCCATCGCGCTCGACCGCTCCTGTGGGATCGGCACCGATCGACGCTGACCTGCCGCCCGACGTCAAGGCGAAGCTTGACCTTGCGATCGACGGGCTTGCTGCCTACGTGCGATCGCTCCACTGAGGAGAACGATGGACCCGTCCGCGATCACGCGGTACTCCGGCAACGTCGAGGGCATGGCGGTCTACATGACCGTCTGGATGGCTCTCGCTGCCGTGGGCGCCATGCCCATCGGGCACACCCGCAAGGGCACCCCGATCTATCCCATGGCCGGTGGCGATGGCACCGGCGAACTGAACGCCCGGCTCGACGGCATCCTGGCCGAGCTCAAGCGCGTGGGCGACACCCGCACCGATGCCAACCCGGCCGCGAAGGCTGCGGATGGCGGTCGCTATGCGGCCGCACTGGATGGCAGTACCGAGCTTGCCGCCAAGGCGACGGAGATCGAGACGCTCCTGGCTGGCCAGCGCGCCGACCGTGACGCGGCCGCTCGCAAGGCGGAGATCCAGGAGGCCGTCCGCGAGGCGATGCACTCCAGCCGGACCCCGTCGATCGCTGCCTCCCTGGCGGCGGGTGCGGCGTCCGCGCAGCCTGGTGGCTCGCGCTTCATCCAGCCGGGCGGCGGGTTCGCCGGCAAGGCGTCGCCCATGCTGGCGGCGACCTTCCGCGACTACCAGCCTGGCGAAGTGCTCCACGCGATCATGGGCTTCAAGGGCCAGCTGTCGGACGGTGGTATCGACATCGAGCAGCTGAACGCCAGCAAGGCCGCGCTCCAGGAGCTCGGCATGATCTTCATGGGCGTGCCCGAGGCGTCGAAGGCGACGCTCGGAACGACCGGGGCGACGGGCGGCTACGTGCTCCCGAACAACCTGGTCGACACGGTCGTGAAGCCGGAGACCCAGCGGGCCGTCCTGCAGAACCTGGTCACGGTCATCAACGGCGTGGCCGTCCGTGGCGTCGATCAGCCGTACCGCCTGGGCGCTCCGACGCGGATGACCTTCCAGGACTGGGGCGCGACCAAGGAGAACGTCAACGAGACGTACGGCTCCTACAGCGCCAACCTGGGCACCATCGCCCGGGTCATGGACATCGCCAAGCAGTACGCGCGGTTCAGCGCCGGCGCTGCCGAGGCGGACGTCATGGACGAGCTCACCAAGGCTGCGATCCTGGCGGAGAACTACTACATGGTCGCCGGCGCGGGCACGGGCGGCACGGGCACGGGTGACCCCACGGTGGGCGTCTACACCAGCCTGAACGCCACGCCTGCGTTCCTCGGCTACAAGGGCGCCAAGACGGGTGCCGCGAGCAACAGCACGGTGGCCGGCTCTGCCGCGTCCGCCTTCGCAGAGCTCTTCGGGATCCTGGCCGGGCGCAACCGCGAGGCCACCGCGGTGCTGGTCGACAGCACCACCTACTGGACGATGATCGCCCAGGGTTCCGATGCAGCCGGCTTCTGGGTGTCGCCCACTGGCGGGCCCACCGGGTTCACCCGGACGGAGTCGGGCGGCCTGGCGTTCTGGGGAGTGCCGATCTTCTACGACACCAACCTCGGGACGAACGCCGCGACGAAGATCGCGATCGCGGCCGAGTGGAACGCGTTCAAGCTCTACCGCGGCATGGAGTTCCGCATCGACTCCAGCGACGTCGCCGGCGATCGCTGGGACAAGAACCTGATCGGCTTCCGCGGGGAGGAGGAGATCGGCTTCAACGCCGAGACCCCCGTCCACGTGGGCGCTGCTCAGTTGATGACGAGCGTCATCCCGTAGCAACGACGGTGATGCCCTGATGTGGGATACCATCGGGACATGCCGACAGAGAAGCAACTAGCGAACTGGGCGCGGATGCGCGGTCCTGATGGCATCGGGGCCCGCAACGCGGCCAAGGCGTCGGCAGCAGCCGCCGAGCGGTACCGTGCGAACGGTCCCTCGGCGGCTCAGTCGTTGTACCGGGGAGGCGAGGCCCTCCGGGAGCGTCTTGCCCGCGTCCGCCCGCCCTTGGACCCGGCCGCAGGCGCGAAGGCTGGCTGGGCCAAGGTCCGCGCTGAAGGCCCCTCCGACGCCCAGCGTGCCGCGTGGAAGGCCAACGGAGCGCGCATCGCAGCGCTGAACAGGACCCCTGAGCGCATCGCGGCGGCCCGCATCAGGCGAGCCAACCCGAGAGTCATCGGGGAGTGCTACGCCTGCTGGGGACCCGCCACCGCGATGGACCACCTGGTTCCCCGTTCCCGGGGTGGCATCGATGACCCGGAGAACCGAGCGCCGATCTGCGACCCATGCAACGCCAGCAAGTCATCCCGGACCGTCGAGGAGTGGCTGGATGCCGGACTGCGCGGTGCTGGTCCGGTGGTCAACGGCGTCGTGTAACCTCTCGGCGCCGGCTGGAGGAGCGCTTCACCACCGGCCGGCGACCCACCCATGAAGCGATCGGGAGGAAGCGTACCGATGGTGGACGTCATCACCGGCGACCAGCGGGTCGACAACGCGGTCCACACCTACACCCCCGTGGG
>JADZEM010000008.1 GCA_020850535.1 Chloroflexota bacterium | reverse complement strand
TGGTGCTGACCACCTCCGAAGCCGAACAGGACATCCTGGAAAGCTACAATTTGCACGCGAACTGTTACGTCAGGAAGCCTGTCGATCTGGACGCCTTCATCCAGGTGGTCCGGTCCATCGACAACTTCTGGCTGGCCATTGTGAAGCTGCCGCCCGAATGAGTCCGAACAGGCGGCGGGTTCAGACCGCGAAGACCCACACCGGCGGCTGCGTGGTGTACGCTGTGCTGAACCGGAGGGTCTGCCGTATCAAGCGGCCCGGTCCCCGCTGGTGATGCCAACCATGACCGTCTCGCCCATCGCTCAGGGACTGGTTCGCGTCCTGCTGGTCGAGGACAACATCGCGGATGTCGATCTGATCCGCGATGCGCTGGACGATGTCGCGCTCGACCCATCGCTTTCTGGCGCGGCCTTCGAGCTGGAGACGGTGGACCGGCTGCGAGCCGGCATGGAGCGTCTGCTCGCCGGCGATATCGACGTGGTGCTGCTCGATCTCTCCCTGCCGGACAGCCACGGTCTGGACACGTTTGTCAGGCTCGAACGGACCGCGCCGACCACGCCGATTGTCGTGCTCAGCGGCCTGGACGACGAGCAGATGGCCGTTCGGGCGGTCCGCGAGGGCGCGCAGGACTATCTGGTCAAGGGGCGCGCCGACAGCCTGACCCTCTCCCGTTCGATTCGCTACGCTGTCGAACGCAAGCGAGCCGAAGACGAGCGCGCGCGGCTGGCCCGCGCCCAGGCCGAGGCCGAGGCGTCGCTCCGCTCGCGTGACGAGACGCTCGCCACCATCTCGCACGACTTGCGCACGCCGCTCACGTCGATACGCGGGGTGGCGCAGCTGCTCCAGCGGCGGATCGCACGGGCCGGCGCGCTGGACCCGGTCGAGGTGCTGGAACGGCTCGGGCGGATCGAAGAGCAGACCGTCCTGATGGCCAGGATGATCGACGATCTGCTGGACGTCGCACGCATCGAGGCCGGGCGGCCGCTCGAGCTGCACCTGGAGGACTGCGAGCTGATCGGGCTGGTCGAGCGCGCCGCCGCCGACGTGCAGCGCACCACCGACCTGCACGATCTGCGCGTCGAGTCGGGCGTGGACGGGCCGTTGACGGGCCTGCTCGACGCCGTGCGTATCGAGCGGGTCATTCAGAACCTGTTGACGAACGCCGTCAAGTACAGCCCGGCCGGCGGCGAGGTGACCGTCATCCTGTCGCGCGACGAGGACGCGGGCGGCGCCTGGGCCGTCATCGCGGTGCGAGACCAGGGCATCGGCATCCCACCAGAGGACGTGCCCCACATCTTCGAGCGGTTCTACCGGGCCAGCAACGTCGGCGATGGCATCCGAGGCACCGGCCTCGGGCTGGCCGGCGCGCAGCAGATCGTGCAGCAGCACGGCGGCGAGATCTCGGCCGCCAGCGAGCCGGGCCAGGGCACGACCATTACCGTGCGGCTGCCCGCCGAATGACGCGCGCCGGCTGAACGCCTGTGGCCGCGCACATCCGCCGTCGACCGTTCCTCGCAGCGCTCGTCGCCGTGCTGCTGATCGCCGTGCTGGTGCTCGGCGGACGCGCAGCGTGGCGACTCGGGGTCCGGCTGCTCGGGCCGCCGCCCCCACCCCGACAGGTGGACGTGGCTTTGATCGCAGACTGGATGAGCGTACCGTATGTCGGACGGGCCTACCGCGTGCCGCAGCGGGAGATCTGGCAGGCGCTCGGCGTAGAGCCGGAGGGCCGTCAGCGCCGGCCGCTCCGGGACATCGCCTCGGAGACCGGGCGCAGCACCGACGAGACGCTGCTCCTGGTGCGGGGGACGGTGCAGGCGTGGCAGGACAGCCACCCTGAACCGCCGCCTCCGCCGGACGCGCCCTCCCCGCCGCCGATGCTGCCCGAAGAGAAGCCCGGCAACGGCCGCCCGGGCGGCGACGGCAAGCCGAGCGAGGGCAAACCGGCTGACGGCAAGCCCGGTGGCGACCTCCCGAGTCGCCGGCTGTCCACCGCGTCGTGGCCCGCGCCGCGGCCGGCCGTGAGCCAGCACTCCGTTTCGCGTATGGCCTGCGCGACCGTCCATGACGACCCCGCGTGAGAGCCGATGAGTGACGTTGCCACGGCGCTGGTGGCGTGGCTCGTCCTGTACACCTACCCCGTCGCGGCGCTGACGGTCCTGGTCGGCTCGCTGGGCGTGCCGCTCCCGAGCGCCGTGGTGGTGCTGGCGGCCGGCTCGATCACGACCACCGGCGACGACTCGCCGGAGATCAGCGTGCTGTTCGTCCTGATCCTGACGGCGGCGGTCGCCGGAGATATGGCCAGCTACAGCATCGGACGGTGGGCCGGGCACCTAGTGCTCGGGCGCTGGGGCGGGCGTGTGGGCGTCACCGAGGAGCGGCTCCACGGGGTTGAGCGCCGGCTGGAGCGCTGGGGCGGCCTGCTGGTGCTGGTGACGCGCTGCCTGCTGACAGGGCTGGCGCTGCCGACCAATCTCGTGGCCGGCGCGAGCACCTTCCCGATGATGAAATTCTTCCTGTACGCGCTGGTCGGCGAGACGATCTGGGTTGCCCAGTTGTTGGCGCTCGGCTGGTACTTCGGCGCGAGCTGGGTCTCGCTGCTGGACTACCTGGACGACGTCGTCACGGTGCTGACTACCATCGCGCTGGCAGCCGGGCTGATCTGGCTGCTGGTGCGGCTGCTGCGGCCGTCGCCCAGTAGCGCAATCTAGTGGGTCACTTGGCAAAATGGTGGCCATTCCGGTCAAGTTGGAGTAGACCGTGGTCTGGGAGGCAAGCGATGACCCGACGACGGAAGGATCCGTTGCGCGGGCTGATGGACGACGAACGGGGGAGCCTGGAGCAGTTGGGGCGCACGACGAGCGCCCCGGCCATCGTGGTGGCGCGAGCGCGGGCGCTGCTGGCCCTGGCCGAGGGATGCTCCTACACCGAGGCAGCGTGGCGGGTGGGGCGTCGGTCGGGCGACGCGATCAGGCAGGTGGTGGCGCGGTTCAATCGAGAGGGGCTCGGGGCGGTCGCGCCGTGCCATGGGGGCGGCTTCAGGGTCAAGTATGGCGCCGCCGAGCGGGAGCGGATCCTGGCTGAAGTACGACGCACGCCGGATCGGGAGCAGGACAAGACCGCGATCTGGTCGCTGACGACGCTCCAGCAGGCGTTGCGGAGCGCCGAGGACGGGCTGCCCGAGGTCAGCACGTACACCATCTGGTGCGTGCTGCACGAGGCCGACTTGAGCTGGCAGCGCGACCGGTCGTGGTGCCACACCGGGCTGGCCAAGCGGCGGCGCAAGCATGGCGAGGTCGAGGTCCACGATCCAGACGCGGTCGTAAACAGGGGCTGATCG
>JADZEM010000007.1 GCA_020850535.1 Chloroflexota bacterium | reverse complement strand
TGAACTGGCCGCCCCAGGTGTCGAGCACCAGGCTCAGGCGGCCCTTGCCGTCGGTTCGGAGGCGGAAGCCCTCGCCGTCCTTCTTGTCCAGGCCGAGCTTGTCCAGCATCTCGTTGGACTTGGCGACATCGAGCTTCGCCCACATGGTGCGATACTCGGGCCCGGGGTTGTACTTGTTCGCCTCGGACGGCGCGACCGAGCCTGAGGTGCCGGTGCCCAGCCAGAACGTCTCGTTGATCTGGTCGCGGTCGACGCCAAGACCGATGGCGCGGCGGAAGTCCGCGTTGGTGATCCACTTCGAGATCTCGGGATCGGCGTCGAAGCTGAGGTTGTACTTCAGCCCGCAGTCCGCGCCGTTGTCGCCGATGTCCAGCTGCATGCGGTAGTTGCCCTTCTGCTGGTTCTCCAGGAAGACGGGCAGCTTCCCCATGTCCAGGTGGCGGGATTGCATGTCGTACTCGCCGGCGATGGCGCGCAGGTTCAGCACTTCGAGGTTCTCGGCGAGCTGGAACTGGATCTTGTCGATGTACGGCAGCTGGTTGCCGTCGGTGTCCACCCACACGCTGTACGGGTTGCGCTCCCAGGTCCAGTTCGGCGTGTTGATCGGCGTGACCAGCTTCCAGGGCGTGAGCGACGGCAGATCAGGGTTGAGCTGCCAGGAGTTCTTCGCCTTGAAGTGGTTGACCCAGTTGTCGAAGCCGGCGGCCTTCGCCAGCTCATCTACCGTGGCCTGGGTCGCGAACTTCGGCAGAAACTGCTTCAGGTAGTGGGCCGGGGAGAGGATCGGGACGCCGGACGGATCGCCCGCGTACGAGTGCGACGAGATGGCCGTCGTGCCGGCCAGCACCGAGGGGAACAGGTAGTACGGCTCTGGGAAGCTGAACTTGATGGTCGTCTCGTCGACCTTCTCCAGCTTGCCCGGCTTGCCGTTGATCGAGAGCAGCGGCGACCCTGCCGCGTACAGCTCCTTGTTCAGGAACAGCTCTTCGTAGCCGAAGACGAAGTCGTCGGCGGTGAACGGCTGGCCGTCTGACCACTTGTGGCCCTTGCGGAGCTTGAGGATGAACGTCTTGCCGCCGTCCTGCTCCTCGATGCTCTTGGCGATGTTCGGGACGATCTTCTCGCCGGTGTAGTCCCAGAACAGCAGGTGATCGGGGCCGCTGGCGTTGCGGAAGCCGTTCCACTGGTCGCCGGGGCCGGTGAACCCGTGGCGCCAGGTGCCGCCGTACTTGCCGGTCTCGTTGAGCGGCTTGAGGACGATTGGCTCGCTGCCAACGCGCTGCTCGACGGGCGGGAGCTTGCCGGCCTTGACCAGATCGGCCAGGGCCGGAGCCTCCTTGAAGCTCTTCGGGATGGCCGCCGCGTCGGTCATGACGGTGGGGCCTTCCAGCTTGCCGATGAGCTGCGCGCCCAGCTTCGGCTCGCTCTTGGCCGCCGGCTTGGCAGCTTCAGCCGGCTTGGCCGCCTCGGCCGGCTTGGCCGCCTCGGCCGGCTTGGCAGCGGCGGCCGGGGCCGTCGTCGCAGCGGGAGCAGCCGGCTTCGTCTCGGCGGGCTTGGTGTCGGCAGGCTTGGTAGCAGCGGCCGGGGCCGTCGTGGCGGCGGGCGCCGCGGGCTTGGTCTCGGCTGGCTTGGTGGCCGGGGCGCTCGGCGCGCAGGCGCTCAGCAGACCCACGCCTGCAAGGCCGAGTGCGCCAGTCGCACCTCTGCGAAGAAAGACACGTCGCGTCAAACCGGGCTTCATTGCCATTCGGTACTCCAGATGCCAGGGCAGGCCGCTCCTGTCCTGGCTGGTGCTCCACCACACGTCGCTCGCGTCATCGTCAAATCGCGGAACCCTTGTCGAACCCGGGTGCGCCCACCTCCCTCGTGCGCGCGCACCCTGTCCACAGCCGCCGGGCACCGCGCCGCAAAACCTCTCCACGGTCTTGACGGCAACGTCGACGTCTCACGTGTACGGAACGTGCCAGATGTACCGCACCGGGAGCCGTACGTCAATACATTGGGCCGTCTGCACGGGCGCAAAGCAGCGCCCTGACCGCCTTGGCGATCGGGGCGCTGCGCGCGATACCGTGGACGCCTGGACGTCTACGACTTGAAGTAGAATGTCACCGGGCGCGACGTGCCGGGCGTCTTCCCATCCGGGCTGTTGAATTGCCGGGCAGGAATGTTGCCCATGTTGTTCTTGATCATCCGCACGCCCGACACGGCGGCGGCCAGACCGACGACGCCTGACATGAAGACCTCGTCAACCGCCGTGGCCCAGACCTCCTTGCCCAGCTTGACCTGCTCGGCCTCCGGCACCCCGAAGCCCTTCCGCCACTTGTCCATGACCTCCTTGACTTTGGGCGGCGGCTCTTTGCCCTGGGCGCCGTTGGACTGGAACCACTGCGCGAAGAGCGCCCCGCCACCGCCCGTCAGGTCGTAAGGGAAGACGTGGCCAGGGAAGGTGTAGAGGTGCTCGGAGCCGTCGTTCTGCCAGGCATAGATCTGGTTCTCGTTGGCGGCGTTGCGCTTCTGACCGAAGCTCCGCTCCAACTCCTTGACCTGGAGGTCGATCCCGATCTTCTTGAGCTGCCCGGCCAGCATCTCGCCGATGCGGGTGAACTGGATGAACTGGCCGCCCCAGGTGTCGAGCACCAGGCTCAGGCGGCCCTTGCCGTCGGTTCGGAGGCGGAAGCCCTCGC
>JADZEM010000006.1 GCA_020850535.1 Chloroflexota bacterium | reverse complement strand
TCCCTGTGCGCGGGAGAGGGGGAGAAATCACTGTCTCGTGTGTCTCCCCCTCTCCCGCGCACAGGGAGAGGGGGTCGGGGGGTGAGGGCCTTCCCGGGAGTGAGAGCCGCCCCGGCAGCCGCAGCCGCCACGAAGCGCGGTGCGAGCATTGGATCGGTGGCAAGATGCACGTGCAGGTACGACCCGAGCACCTTCCCGACGACGAACCCCTCAGGCCGGTCTGCGCCCCCGGTGCCGAGCACGTCGTAGGCAGCCTGCTCGGCGGCTGGTGCGTCGGACAGCGACCAGTGGAACTCGTGTGCCCGGATCACCCGCCCGGCATCGGCGAGAGGCGACGACCGGCGCACCCGTGCTTCGCGGTAGCCCAGGCTCAGCCGTCGCCCGACCAGCGTGCTGCTGCCCGGCAAAACGCCGGCCATGCGGTGTTCCCGCTCGCCGGCGTCGATCAGCCGTTCCTGCAGGTACATCAGGCCGCCGCACTCGCCGTAGATCGGCAGACCGGTGCGTGCGGCCTCGCGGATGGCGTCGAGCATCGGCAGGTTCGCTGCAAGCTCAGAGACGAACAGCTCCGGGAACCCACCGCCCAGGTAGACCGCGCCAACGTCATCGGGCAGGCGGTTGTCCGCGAGCGGGCTGAACGGCGTCAGCTCCGCACCCCACGCTTCGAGCAGGTCGAGGCTGTCCTGATAGTAGAAGTTGAAGGCGGCGTCCATCGCCACGGCAATGCGCGCCCGCCGCGCCACCGGCGACGATGGAAACAGGCCGGTCGGTTCGGGCGCGATGGGCGCCCGTTCCATCAGCCGGAGAAGTCGCGGCAGATCGACGTGCTCGGCCACCTGGGCCGTCGCACGGGCCAGTAGCTCGTCGGGCAGGCGGCGCTCGGCGGCCGGCACGAGGCCGAGGTAGCGCTCGTCCTGATGCAGGATCGTGTCCTTCAGGAGCCAGCCCAGCACGGGCACGTCGGTCAGGCTCTCGATAGCCTCGCGACCGATCTGCGCGTGCCGCTCGCTGGCGACGTTGTTCAGCACGACCCCGACGATGTCCAGATCCGGGTCGAGCGCCCGGCAGCCGAGGACGGTCGCAGCCACGCTGCGGGCAGCCTTCGCCGAGTCCACCACCAGCAGGACCGGCAGACCGAGCAGCTTCGCCACGTGGGCCGTGCTGCCCACCTCGCCGCCGCCGGTCTGCCCGTCGAACAGCCCCATGACGCCCTCGACCACCGAGGCGGCGGTGAGGGCGCTGGCCCGCCCGAACAGCTCGCGCAGGGCGGCCTCGGGGACCATCCACGAGTCGAGGTTGCGCGACGGGCGGCCGGCGGCCTGGGCATGGTGGCTCGGGTCGATGTAGTCCGGCCCGACCTTGAACGGGGAGACCGAGAGGCCGCGCTGCCGCAGCGCCCCGATCAGCCCCAGCGTCAGCGTCGTCTTGCCGACGCCGCTGGCAACCCCTCCGATGACCAGTCCCAGCACCGGGTCGCTGCCTCAGGCCCGGCCGAGACCGAGATTGGCCGCCGCTACCAGCCCACCGGCTCGCAACTGCTCGATGGGGAGGTAGGTCGCGCCGAGGGCGTCGCTGAGCGGCCGGCAGACGCCGACCCGCATGCGGCCGCTCTCGGTATCCACCACGACAGACTGGATGCCGCGCGTCCGGATCTCGCCGGCCAGGGCCAGGATCTCGGCGGTCGGGTCGCCGCCGCCGAGCGCCACGTTGGCGCGACCATCTGAGACGATCAGCAGCAGGGGGACGTCCTCCGGGTGGTTCAGCCGGTGCTTCTCGAAGGCGAGCAGGCCGACCTGTAGCGCATGACTGAGCGGCGTGCGTCCGCCCGTCGGCAACGACTGGAGCCGACGCTCCGCCAGATCGACCGAGGTCGTCGGCGGCAGCAGGAGGTCGGCTCGCTCGCCCCTGAACGAGATCAGCCCGACCCGGTCCCGTTTCTGGTACGCGTCGAGCAGCAGCGACAGCACGGCTTGCTTGGCGGCCGACATCCGCTTGCGCGCGGCCATCGAGCCGCTGGCGTCGACGGCGAAGAGGATGATGTTGCCGGCCTTCGTCTCGCGGACCTTGCCATGGAGATCGGACGCCTTGACCAGCAGGGCCGGGCCGTCTGGTTGCCGCTGGCGTCGAGCGCGCTGCATCGGGGCGGCGGCGCGGACGGTGGCATCCAGCGCCAGGTCGGTCGTGGCCGGGCCGGATGGTTCGGCGCGGACGTAAGCGCCCTGGCCGTCACGCGTGCGGACGCGGCTGCGGCGGCCGGCGCGCTTCGGTCGCTCTTCGCGGAGGGTGGCGGGCGGGGCGATGGCCCGTACGGCGTACGGATCGCCGGCCGCGACAACATGCTCGTCGGGCGGGGACGGCTGCTGGTCGGGATTCGGCGGCGTGGCCGGCGGCTCCGTTTCGGGTGGCTCCGGCGCTGAAGCTTTGGTCGTCTCAGGCGGCGTTTCGGGCGAGAGATCCGGCGGGTTCTGCTGGCGGTGCTCCTCAATCGAGCGGTCGAGGTCGCCGGGGTCCATGCGCGGCTGCTCGAACGGCTGACGGCGACGGCGGTGCAGCAGCGCCAGCTCGGCGGCGTCACGCACGTCCTCTTCGACCACGCGGCCCCGTCCGGCGTAGGCCGCCAGCGTGACGGCCGTCTTGTACATGACGATGTCAGCCCGGAGACCATCCACACCAAAATCGGTGCAGAGATGGGTGATCAGGTCCAGCATACGGTCGTCGAGGATCACCGACGAGAGACGGTCGCGGGCGGCCAGGACGCGGTGCTGCTCGGCCTGCTCCTCGGCCTGCCAGCGGGTCACGAACCCGACCGGGTCCTGCTCGAACGCGATACGCCGCCGCACGACCTCGGCCCGCTCGGCGCGGTTGTCCAGGCCCTGCACTTCGACCGCCAGCGCAAAACGGTCCAGCAGCTGGGGGCGAAGGTCGCCCTCCTCAGGATTCATCGTGCCGACCAGGATCAGCTGGGCCGGGTGCGAGAGCGAGATGCCCTCGCGCTCGACATAGTTCGTGCCCATCGCTGCCACGTCCAGCAGCACGTCCACAAGGTGATCGTTGAGCAGGTTGACCTCGTCCACGTAGAGGATGCCGCGATGGGCGGCGGCCAGCAGGCCCGGCTCGAAGCGCCGCCGGCCCTCGCTGATGGCCGCTTCGATATCGATGGTGCCGGTCAGCCGGTCCTCGGTCGCGCCGACCGGCAGGTTCACGATGGGGACGCGCCGGCCGGCGGTCGGGTGGCCCCCGTGTCTCTCCTGGCAGTCGGCGCACCAGTCGTCCGGGGCGGCCGGGTCGCAGCCGTAGTGGCAACCGACGACGACCTGGATCTCGGGGAGCAGGCCAGCCAGGGCGCGGACAGCCGTCGACTTGGCGGTCCCCTTCTCACCCCGGATCAAGACGCCGCCCAGGCGGGGATTGACGGCGTTGAGAACGAGCGCCTTCTTCATCCGTTCCTGGCCGATCAGCGCCGTGAACGGGAACACCGGACGACCAGTGCGACGGGCCGGGGCGGGTGCGGCCTGGGGAGTGGTCTGGCTCATCGGCCGGCCTCCTGGTCGCCGTCCTGGGCCGCTTCGCCGCGAAGCTCCAGTTGATTCTCGATGTCGAGGTAGACCTGTTCGAGCCGTTTGCGGACCTCCGGGTCCGGGTTCTGCCACAGCCCGCGATCCATCGCCTCGGTCAGCCGCTCGGCGATCCCCCGCAGCGCCCAGGGGTTCTTCTCCTCGAAGAATCGCCGGGTGTCTTCGTCGAAGACGTAGGCGTCGGTGACGCGCTCGTACATCCAGTCATCCACCACGTGGGCGGTGGCGTCGTAGCCGTACAGGTAGTCAACGGTCGCCGCCATCTCGAACGCGCCCTTGTAGCCGTGCCGCTTGATGCTGGCGATCCACTTCGGGTTGACCACCCTGGTGCGGAAGACCCGCCGAGCCTCGTCTCCGAGGTCGCGCTGCTTCGGCTCCAGCGGGTTCGAGGAGTCTCCGAAGTACTGCTTCGGATCCTGCCCCGACAGCGCGCGGACCGTTGCGATCATCCCGCCGTGATACTGGAGGTAGTCGTCGCTGTCGAAGATGTCGTGCTCGCGGTTGTCCTGGTTCTTGGCCGCCACCACGATGCCGGCAAATCGCTCCTTGAACTCGTCCGGAGCTTGCGCGCCGAACGTGCCCCGCCCGTAGGCGAACGCGCCCCAGGCCTGATAGACGGCGGCGAGGTCATGGTCGGTCTGCCAGTTGCGCTCGTCCAGCAGCGGCAGGATGCCGGCCCCGTAGGTGCCCGGCTTGCTCCCGAAGATGCGGTAGGTCGAGGTTCTCCAGGCCGCCTCGCGCGACATCCCGGCCGCTTCCTTGCGGAGGGCGTCGGCCCGCACCCGCGCCGCCACGAAGTTCTGGTCGGACGGCTCGTCCAGCTCGGCCACCATCTTGACGGCATCGTCCATCAGGTGGATCAGGTTCGGGAAGGCGTCGCGGAAGAAGCCGCTGATGCGAGCCGTCACGTCGATGCGTGGCCGGCCAAGCTCGGCCAGCGGGACGATCTCCAGGCCCCGCACGCGACGGTTCTCACGCTGCCAGACCGGCCGCACGCCGAGCAGGTGGAAGATCTCGGCCACGTCGTCGCCGTGCGTCCGCATGGCCGAGGTGCCCCAGACGACGATGCCGACTGACTCCGGATACCGCCCCTCTTCGTCGAGGTACTTCGCCAGCAGGGCGTCCCCGAGCGCGACGCCCGTGGCCCAGGCGTTGGGCGAGGGGATGGTGTTCGGATCGACCGAGTAGAAGTTGCGGCCGGTCGGCAGCGCGTTCGCCTGCCCACGCGTCGGTGCGCCGCTCGGACCGGCCGGCACGTACCGGCCGTCCAGGCCCCGCAGCAGGTTCCCGATCTCGTCGGTGGTGCGGTCCAGGTTGGGGACGAGCGTCGTGGTCAGGTAGTCGAGCGCCTCGCGGACCGCGACGCCGTCGCCCGGGAACGTCCGCTCGACCAGCGGCCCGACCGTGGACGGCTGAAAGTCGGCGACCTGCAACTGGCTGAGGAGCGCATGTCCGAGCGCCTCCAACCCCTCGATCAGGTCGCCGTTGCCGCGGATCGGGGTGTTGCTCAGTCGAGACAGTGCCAGCGGGATCGGCCCGGTGTACGGCTGGCCCCGGTCGGCCAGCAGCTGCTGGTACGGCAGACCGAGGGCGTCCGCCAGAGAACGGCGCAGGCTCGGCGCGTCGGCGTTGTCGAGGCGGGTCAGCGCCAGCAACAGGCCGATCTGCTCCTCGCCGGCCGGCGCCTGCCCCAGCGTGTGCAGACCGTCGCGGATCTGGGCGTCCTTCAGCTCGCAGAGGTAGCCGTCGACGTGCAGCAGGAAGTTGTCGAAGATGTCGTCGCCGGGCCGCTCGTCCTGGTGAAGATCGCGGTCGAGCTTCGCCTCCTGGATGACGGCCCAGATCTGCTCTCGCACGACCGGGGCCTTCTTCGGATCGAGCGTCTGCACCTGGTAGTACTCGTCCATCAGTTGTTCGAGCTTGACGATCTCGTTGTACGAGTCCGCCGTCTGCATCGCGGGGATCAGGTGATCGACGATGCAGGCGTGCGCCCGCCGCTTCGCCTGCGCGCCCTCGCCGGGGTTGTTGACGATGAACGGGTAGAAGTGCGGCATCGGGCCGAGCGCCACCTCGGGATAGCAGGCGGCGGACAGGCCGAGGCTCTTGCCCGGCAGCCATTCGAGCGTGCCGTGCTTGCCGATGTGGACGACCGCATGCGCCCCGAACACATCGCGCAGATAGGCGTAGTAGGCGAGATAGTGGTGCGTCGGGGTCAGGTCGGGACTGTGGTAGATGGCGATGGGGTTCTCGCCAAAGCCGCGCGGCGGCTGGATCCCGACGAAGACGTTGCCGAATTCCAGGCCGGGCATCACCAGCGCGTCGCCGTCACGGTAGACCTCGCCCGGCGGGTCGCCCCAGGCGTCGCGCAACTCCTGCTGGACGCTCGGCGCGTAGCCGTCGAAGGCGCGCCGGTAACCAGGGGCGGTCAGGCGGCCGGCCCCCGCCATCTGACTCTCGGTCAGGAACTCCTGATCGTAGGAGCAGTGATCGATCAACTGGTGGATCAGGGCGTCGCCGCTCTCTGGGATATCCTCGACCGTGTAGCCGGCCTCCCGCAGCGCGTGCAGGATGTGCCAGACCGAGGCCGGGGTGTCCAGCCCGACGGCGTTGCCGATCCGCGCGTTCTTGGTCGGGTAGTTGCTGAGCACCAGCGCGACTCTTCGCTCGGCTGGCGGGATGCGCCGGAGCCGTGCCCAGGCCACCGCCAGCTTCGCCGTGAAGGCGATCCGGTCAGGCATCGGCTCGTAGCGCATCAACCGTGCGCCCAGCCGCTCGTCCTCGACGGCCTCCTGCTTGAAGGAGATCGGCACGCCGATGATCCGGCCGTCGAACTCGGGCATGGCGACGTTCATCGCGGTGTCGATGGGGCTGAGGCCAGAGTCGCTCTCGGCCCACTGATCGGCGGTGCTGGTGGAGACGATGGCCTGGATCACCGGCACGTCGAGTTGATCCAGGCCGGCCACCGACCAGCCGCTGGCCACCGTCACGCCTTTGACCTCAAGCTGACTCATCGCGAAGCTCAGGGTGTTCAGGACCGTGTCGATGCGGGCCGACCCGTCGACGTCGAGCAGGAAATCCGCGAAGACGGCCGGGACGCCGTTCGGCCCACCCTTGAGACTCTGGCAGAAGATCGGCAGCGACGTGCAACCCTCGGCTTCGAGGGCGCGCACCAGCGCATCCACGAAGCCGAGGTTCCGGCTCATCCAGTGGGCACGGTAGAAGAGGATCGCCACGACCGGCTGGCCGGCGACGTTGCGGCGCGCCAGGTAGTCGTCGAGGCCGACCTCGTCCGGCTCGTCGGGGTGGTAGACGCCCTCCCAGGCGACGGCGCGCGGTGGCACAGTCGGATGGCTGGTTCCGAGCGCGTGATTGGCGAGCAGGGCCAGCATCGCCGCCAGGTTCTCGATGCCGCCGTGCGCGAGATACTCGGCGACGGCCGCCACGACTGGTACCGGCGCGGTGCAGGCGGCCTGCAGGTCCAGGTCGGCCGCCTGGTCGCCGGGGATCGCGACGACCGGCACATTGCGCTCAGCGCAGTCGCGGGTCAGCCGGTCCCAGCCGTGTTCGAAGGCCCTTTTGCCGCCCAGCAGCCGCATCACGACGACGCCGGTGCGTGGCAGCTCGGCGGCGAGGAACGCGTGGGCCGCGTCGACGTCGGTCAGCGTCGCGGGGTTGACGGCCCGGACGGCCGGGAAGCCCTCGGGAAGACGCTCGACGGCGTGGCTGAGTGTCAACAGGTCGGTGTCGGCGGTGCTGAGCACCAGGATGGAGCGGTCGGCCATCAAAACTCGATCCCCCGCTGCGCCTTGATGCCCTGCTGCAGGGGGTGTTTGATCATCGTCATCTCGGTGACGAGGTCGGCGGCGTCGATCAGCTCGGGCGGCGCGCCCCGCCCCGTCATCACGAGGTGCAGGCGCGCCGGCTTCTGGCAGATCAGCTCCAGCACGTCGTCCAGCGAGACCAGCCCGGCCTTGATCGAGCCCAGCAGCTCGTCGAGCACGATCATGTCGTACTCGTCGGCCAGCACCACCTCGCGGGCGCGCTCGAACGCCTTCGCGGCGGCCTCTTCGTGCTCCTCCATCGGGACACGGGCGTCACGCAGCCGATCGATCGTGAACCCCATGCCCATCCTGACGAGCTGGATGTTGGGGGCGAGCGCTTCCAGCGACTTCGTTTCGCCGGTCTTCCAACGGCCCTTGATGAACTGGATGATCAAGACGCGCAAACCGTTGCCGGCCGCGCGTACCGCCAGTCCGAGCGCTGCCGTCGTCTTGCCCTTGCCATCGCCCGTGTTGACGACCACCAGCCCACGCGGCTCTTTTCGTTCCTGCGCCATCAGTCTCTACCCTTTCCCCGCACAATCGCGATGCGGTTCAACGGGAGCCGGAGCGCAGGTCCGAGCCGGCACTGTCGCCCGCGCGGTCCGTGTCGGACCTGGAGCTGACGTGTCGGGCGGCTCTCTGACGCGGAGAACGGCGTCCCGGCATACTCGGGCAGGTCTCCTGGCTGGCGGATCGACGTCGTCAGCGCCTTCCCACATCCACCCGGTGGACGCAGTGGCAACGTGCTGCCGACTCCCCGCTCACAGTGGCGCGACCGCGACGGATTCTCACCGTCTTCCCTATTCTGCCCACAGCGCCGGCGTCCGACGCTGAAGGGCCACCCGAGCAGCGACTCTCAGTTTGTGAAGGAGCGTGGGTCGAAGGATACTCGGTACGCTGGCGTCCGACCAACTCCCGGCCGGTATCTACGCCCTGGGTCGCGCCTGACGATTTCCTGGTAGACTCCGCCCCCGAGACTGCCCAGCCTCGGGGTCCGGAGCGTGCAAAGCACCATGTCCGACGTTGCCAAGACACGCCAGGCGCCGCATCGTGGGGGGATGATCGCAGCGCGCCTCATCGTGGTGCTGGTCAGCCTTGCCATCCCGCTCGTCGCGCTGGAGATCGCGCTGCGGATGTTCGGACCGTTCTTGCCCGGCAACTACGACACCGGGCCGTTCGTCCGCCGCCACCCGGTGCTCGGGCATTTCCACATCCCGAGTCACACGAGCTGGGTGAAGACGCCGCGGTTCACGGTCCGTATCGACACCAACCCGATGGGGTTCCGTGACCCACGGCAATCGTATGAGAAGCCGCCCGGCGCGTTTCGGATCCTGCTGCTGGGCGATTCGTATGTCGAGGCGGCTCAGGTGCCCGTGGAGCAGGGGATCGCGCAGGTGCTTGAGCGGAAACTCACAGCAAGCCTGGGACGCCCCATCGAGGTGATCAACGGCGGCGTGCTCGGCTACGGCACCGCGCAGGAGTCGCTGCTGCTCGATCAAGAGGGAGCGAAGCTCAAGCCCGACCTGATCGTGCTGTTCTTCTGCCACTGCAACGACCTGGCGAACAACAACTATCGCCTGGAGCTGATCGACGGCCAGCTGAGTCGTGCTCTGAAACCGTACTACGACCTGTCCGACGACGACAGCGATCTCGTGCTGATACCCCCGCCCCCGCCCGATGCGCGGACGACGTTGCGCTACCGAGTGCGGGACTCGTCGCTCCTCTACAACGTGATAGAGACCGGTGTTGTTTACAAGCTCGAATTGCAGAACCCACGTGAGGCGTTCAACGCGATTGACGGGCTGGTCGAGCCGACACGCGGCAAGTACGACGCCAGACCGAGCGGCGAATGGGAGCGCTCGTGGCGCATCACCGAGCGTGTCCTCGCGATTGTGAAAGCTCGCGCAGACAGCCTGGGGGCACCGTTGCTGGTGGCAGGCATCCCCGAGTGGCGGATGCTCGAACAGGCCTACTGGCAGCGTGACTCCAACAAGCGCCTCATCGAAAACGGTCGCGGTGGGCCTGACGCCCCCGTCAGAACGATGACCGCCGTGACGGACCGCCTCGGTATCGGACACCTTGACCTGCTGCCGCCGTTCCAGAGGCAGGTCGATGCAGGCGGCCTGTTCCGCTACTACATCGAGGGCGACTACCATTGGACGGCTGACGGGCACGTCGTCGCGGCCGACGCCGTGGCCGCGTACCTGGCAGAGAAAGGCCTGCTGCCGCGCTGACGGCAGGAGACGCCGCGTCGAATCGTACCGGCGACTGCGGCGAGAGGGGACGATCTGATGAAGGCGGCGCTGTTCTACGGTGGGCGCGACATTCGGGTGGAGGAGCTTCCGGACCCGACGCCCGGCCCCGGCGAAGTGCTGGTGAAGATCGGCGCGGCCGGCGTCTGCGGCTCCGACCTGCACGGCTACCGTGGGGGAGATCCGTGGGGCGCAGCACCCCTGGCTGGCCCCCGCCGGGCCGGCCACGAGCTTGCCGGCACGGTGGCGGCGCTCGGCTCGGGCGTGACCCGTGTCGCCGTGGGGCAGCGGGTCGGGGTGGAGCCGATGCACCTGGTCGGGTGTGGCCGGTGCCGCCAGTGCCGACGCGGCGACTACCACATCTGTCCGCGGCGTGGCATGCGGGATGGTCAGCGCCACGGCAGCGCCGGCTTCTCCGAGCTGGATCTGGTGTTGGAGGCGAACGTCTACCCGCTGCCAGACCACGTCTCGCTGGACGCGGCGTCGCTGCTGGACGTCTACGGCTGTGGCGTCCACGCGATCAACCGGGTGCCGCTGCACGCCATGGAGTACGTGTGCGTCGTCGGAACGGGGCCGATTGGCCTGACGATGGGGCAGGTGGCGCGGGCGGCCGGCGCGCGAAAGGTCATCATGATCGGGCGGCGCGACGAGCCGCTGCAGTTCGCGCTGAACGTGGGGGCAGCCGATGCGGTCGTCAACAACGCAGCCGTTGGCACTATCGCCGAGGCCGTCGCCGACCTGACCGACGGCGACCTGTGCGATGCCGTCTTCGAGACGGTCGGCGGCGAGACCGACACCATGCTCCAGGCCGTCGAGGCCGCGGCGTTCGGCGGGCGGATCGGGGTGATCGGCGCGTTCTGGCGGGATGTCGCTGTGCCGTACCGGGCCGGCAACCGTAAGGAGCTGGACGTGCTGTGGTGCAACAGCTACTCGACCTGGCACGGCCAGCGTGAGTTCCAGATCGCGCTCCACATGGTGGCGGACGGACGGGTCCAGGCCGAGCCGCTGGTGACGCACCGTTTCCCACTGGTGGAGATCGGCGCGGCCTTCGCGGCGGCCGACGACAAGCGTGGGTCCGGATCGGTCAAGGTGGTGGTGCAGCCGTAGGGGAGCCAGGCGACCGGCCGCCGTGGCTGGCCATCAGCGGGCGAGGTACTCGCGGCGCAGCAGCCCGTAGATGGCGCTGCTGTGGAACAGGCCGTCGTCCTCGAGGGAGTGCTCGCGGCGGGTGCCTTCGAGCGTGAAGCCGAGCCGCTCCAGCAGGCTCACCGAACGGTAGTTGTCCGCGATGGTGACCGCTTCAAGCCGGTTCAGCTCCAACTGCTCGAACGCGAACCGGACGATCTCGCCGACGGCCTCCTGGGCGATGCCCTGGCCCCAGTACTCACGGGCCAGGTCGTAGCCAAGCGCGCCCCGCCGGTGGTACCGGTCCAGCCCGTGTAGGCTGTACAGGCCGATCACCCGGCTCTCGCCGCGCAGGGTCACGCCCCAGTGGATCGCCTTCTGCGCGAGATACCACTTGCGAAGGGTGTCGATCAGTGCGAGCGCCTGCCTGATGTCGGTCATCGGCGCTGAGTTGAAGCGCTGCACCTCGGGATCGCCGCGAAAGACCAGGACGTCGGCGGCGTCGGCCGGATCCAACTCGCGGAGGAGCAGGCGCGGCGTCGTCAGCGTCGGGAACACCGAGAAGACATCAGCGGTCATCGGGCTCCTGCCGTGCAAGCTTCGGACCGTGCCAGGGCCGCCGCAGTACTCAACACCGTCTGGACCGGCTCAGAGCAGTGGCGGCTGGTCGGCCGGCGCGGAGCGTGGCCGCTTCAGGCCAAGATGCTCGTAGGCCCGGCCCGTTGCGCGGCGGCCCGCCGAGGTCCGGATCACGAAGCCCTGCTGCAGGAGGTACGGCTCGACCACGTCAGTCAGCGTGTCGGTCTCCTCCTGAATCGTGGCTGCCAGCGCCTCGATGCCGACCGGCCCGCCGCCGTACCGCGAGATGATCGCGGACAAGACCTTACGGTCCAGCTCGTCCAGGCCCTCGTCGTCGACGCCTTCGAGATGCAGCGACGCCTGGGTCACCTCCAGGGTGACGTCGCCGCTGCCCTTGACGGTCGCGTAGTCACGAACCCGCCGCAGCAGCCGATTGGCGATGCGGGGCGTCCCGCGCGAGCGCCGCGCCACCTCCATCGCGGCCTCTGCCTGCAACTCGACGCCGAGCAGGCTGGCCGAGCGGCGGACGATCGACTCAAGCTCTTCCGGCGTGTAGAAGTCGAGGTGGAAGAGGAGGCCGAAGCGGTCGCGCAGCGGCGAGGCCAGCAGGCCAGCGCGGGTCGTCGCGCCGACCAGCGTGAAGCGCTTGAGCGGCAGCCGAATCGCCTTGGCGAACGGCCCCTTGTCCAGCACGAAATCCACCGCGAAATCTTCCATCGCGGGGTACAGGTACTCCTCGATGGTGCGAGGCGTCCGGTGGATCTCATCGACGAACAGGACGTCGCCCGGCTCCAGCTTGCTCAGAATGCCCATGAGCTGAGCCGTGTTCTCAAGGGCCGGGCCGGAGGTGATCGTCAGCTTGCCGCCCATCTCCTCGGCGATGATGTGGGCGAGGGTGGTCTTGCCCAGGCCGGGCGGCCCGTGGAAGAGGATGTGCTCCAGCGGCTCGTCGCGCTCCTGGGCCGCGCCGATGGCGATGGCGAGCCGCTCCTTCAGCCGGCCCTGCCCGACGAAGTCCGGCAGTGTCGGGGGACGCAGCGAGCCGCCGTCACCGCCGTCGTCGCCCGAATCGGCGAACGGGGACAAGAGCCGGTTCCCTGTCGTCATGCTTCCGCCTCCTTCCCCATCACCATCGTGCCCGTGAGACTTCGACGCGGGCGGCGGACAGGCCCCCGCGCTGCGCCCGCTTACTGCCTGAAGTATTCCATGACGATGTCCTCAACCGAGCGCAGCTCAGCGTTGGCTTCGAGCAGCTTCGTGACGGCACGGTTGGCGTCTGGCCGCTTGATGCCCATCTCGACGAGCAGGGCCACGGCCAGCCGCTTGAGCTCGTCGTCCGAGGGCGGCTGATCGGGCGCGGGCGGCTCGGCCAGCAGCACGAACGTTTCCATCTTGCGGCGCAGCGAGGCCACGATCTTCTCGGCGCTGGCGGCGCTGATGCCAGGCAGGCTGTCTACCAGATGGGTGTTCTGGTCGCGGATCGCTTCGGCCATCCGGTTGATCGGGAGAACCATCGCCCGGGCCGCGCTCTTCGGTCCGACCCGCGAGACCGACCGCAGCAAGTCCCAGAATCGCCGCTCCTCGTCGCGGGCGAAGCCGTAGAGCACCGGGGCCGGGTTGTCGCGGCTGGCGATGTAGGCGATCCGCAGATCCAGCGGCCGGCCGTCGGTCAGCTCGCCGAACGACTGCTCGACGATGGGCGGCAGCACCACCTCGTAGCCGACCCCGCCGACATCCACGATGATGCCGTCGTCGGTGCGGCCCCTGAACGTCCCTTTGAGCGCCGCGATCATCGGAGGCCGCGCCCGGTCAGCGCGTTGTAGCTCATCTGGTGGAGGCCGGCGATGGCCAGCCCGATGGCGTCGCTGAGGTCGTTCGGGATGCCTGCGCCATCCACGGCGCACAGCTCGAACACCATCCGCTGCACCTGCTCCTTGGAGGCATGCCCGTTGCCGGTCAGCCGCTGCTTGACCGTGGTTGCCGTGAGCGCCAGCAGCGGTACGCCTGCCTGCGCCACCGCGAGACAGTAGACGCCGCGCAGGTGAGCCATCTTCAGTGCCGACTTTGGAAACTTTGGCGTGGTGAAGAGATCCTCCACGGCCACGACCGTCGGATGGGCCAACTCCAGCACGCCGACCATCCGCAGGTAGCCGTCTGCAAGCCGCCCGGGCAGGTCGTCCGCGCCGGCGTCGGAGCGCGGCGCGATCACGCCCGAGTCGAGCAGACGGTAGCGCGGTCCGTCCTGCGCCACGAGCGCCCAGCCGGTGCGCGTCAGGCCGGGGTCGATGCCGAGCGCACGGACCTGAGGGCGCGGCGCATCAGAGCGCTCGCGGCGTTGACGGGGCGGCGAGAAGGTCACGACAGCATGGAGCCTCAGACGGGGTTTGGCGACGCCGAGCGTGGCGCAAGGTCGGGCCGGTGAGCCTGACCAGAACAATTGTACGGGTTGTTGCCGAGGCCGCGGGGCGGTCCGGCGCTCGTCAGCCCAATCCGCTGGCTGCGAGCAGCGGTCGGAGGTCGAGCGAGGCGCGCACGGCGTCGGCAAGACGGTCCAGCTCGCGGCCCCGCTCGGCGGCGAGATTGCGGCGAGGTCGGTCCTCGGCCCGGCCGGACTGTCGGGCCGGAGCCTGCGCGGCCAATCCGTCGACGATGCCGTGGCGGAGGGCGTCGTTCTCGAAGAGGCCGTGCAGGTAGGTGCCGGCAATGAGACCGTCCCCCGAGACCAGCCCGTCCAGCTCCCTGACCGACTCGCCCGAGCGGGTGTCGATCCGCACCAGCGGCTGCAAGGCCGCTCCAGCCACGCTGCGCCCCATGTGGATCTCGTAGGCGACCACGTCAGCGCCCGCGGCCTCGCCGAACGGCCCCACCGATCCCAGCAACCGCCCGTGGACGCGCACCGTGCGCTTGGTGGTGGCAAAGGTCGTCTCGACGGGCAGCAGCCCCAGGCCGGGCACGCTGTCCATGCCCGACTCGGCATGGTCGGGGTCGTGGATGGCTGATCCGAGCATCTGGTAGCCGCCACAGATCCCGAGGATTGGCGTCCTTCGCTGCGCCAGCCCCAGGACGCCGTCGGCCAGACCGGTCCGCCTGAGCCAGTCGAGGTCCGCGACCGTCGTCTTGGTGCCGGGCAGGATCACGAGGTTCGGCTGCCCCAGGTCCGCGAGTTGTTCGACATAACGCAGGCGCACGAGTGGCTCGCCGGCGAGCGGCGCGAACTCGTCGAAGTTGGCGATGTGCGGCAGCCGGATCACGGCGATGTCGATCCGGCCACTCGGATCGGCCGTCGAGGCGGCGTCGTCCAGCCCCAGCGAGTCTTCCTCCGGCAGATCGAGCCGCGGGAGATGGGGCACGACGCCCAGGACCGGCACGCCGGTTCGCTGCGTCAGGAAGTCCAGACCCGGCGCCAGGATGGCGGGGTCGCCACGGAACTTGTTGATCGCGAAGCCGGCCACCAGCGCCCGCTCGTCGGGGTCGAGCAGCTCGAGCGTCCCGAGCAGCGAGGCGAAGACGCCGCCCCGGTCGATGTCGCCCACCAGCAGCACCGGCGCCCGCGCGTACCGGGCCACCCGCATGTTGGCGAGGTCCGTCGCCTTCAGGTTGATCTCGGCGGGCGAGCCGGCCCCCTCCGCCACAACCACGTCGTAGCGGGCGCGCAGCCGGTCGAGCGCCGCGGTGACGTGCGGCCACAGCTCCAGCTTGCGGCGCTGATAGACGGCGGCCGGCATCGAGCCGATGGACTGCCCGTTGACGATCACCTGCGAGTGCGCGTCGGCCTCGGGCTTCAGGAGGATCGGGTTCATGTCGATGCTCGGATCGAGGCCGCACGCTTCGGCCTGGAGCGCCTGCGAGCGGCCGATCTCGCCGCCCTCGGCCGCCACAAACGAGTTCAAGGCCATGTTCTGGGCCTTGAACGGCGCGACCCGATAGCCGTCCTGCTTGAGGATTCGGCAGAGCGCCGTCACCAGCGTGCTCTTGCCGGCGTGCGACGCGGTGCCCTGCACCATCAGGACGGGGGCGAGCCGTTCGGTCATCGGAGCAGCGTCAGCCGCCGGTGCGCTGCTGCGCGTTGCTCATCCGCGGGGCGTCGCCGACAACCGCCTCGGATTGGGTCGAGACGCCCGCCTCCGACTGGGTCGAGACGCCCGCCTCGGCGAAGGTCGCCATCTGCCGTGGCAGCGCGCAGGCCGCCCGGATCAGGTGCAGGGCGACAGCCGCGCCGCTCCCCTCGCCCAGACGCAGCCCGAGATCCATCAGCGGCTCAAGCTCCAGCAGTTCGAGCACCACCCGGTGCCCTGGCTCCACCGACCGGTGCGAGGCGATCAGGTACGGCTGGACGCTCGGGACCAGCGTCACCGCCAGCAGGGCCGCCGCCCCGACGATCAGGCCATCCAGCAGCACCGGTGCCTTCGCCGCGGCCGCGCCGAGCATCGCGCCGGCCAGCGCCCCGATCTCGAAGCCTCCCAACTCGGCCAGCGCGCCGAGCGGGTCGGATGCATCGACCTGGGCGCGCGCCAGCGCCCGTTCAATGACGGCCACCTTCCGCTGCCAGCCCGGGTGATCCACCCCGGTCCCCAGGCCGGTCACGTCACGAGGCGGACGCCCGGCCAACGCGGCGATCAAGGCCGCGCTCGCCGTTGTGTTCGCGATGCCCATCTCCCCGAGCGCGATCAGGTCCGCGCCATCGGCGATCAGCTCCTGTGCCAGGGTGATGCCGACCTCGACGGCGCGCACGGCCTCGGCGCGGGACATCGCCGGCCGCTCCGCAAGGTTGGCGGTTCCTGGCGCGATCGGTCGGCGCAGGATGCCTGCCGGCGGCTCCGCGCCCTGCCAGTCGATGCCGAGATCGGCCACGACCAGCCGCGCGCGGGCGTCCTGCGCCAGCACGTTGATGGCCGCCCCGCCCCGCGCGAAGTTGCGGACCATCTCAGCCGTTACCTGCCTGGGGTAAGCCGAGACGCCGGCGGTGGCCACGCCGTGATCGGCTGCGACGACGAGTACCGCGGGCTGCTCGACTGCCGGGAGCGCGCAGCCCTGGATCGCCGCCAGGGTGACGTGCAGCCGCTCCAGCGTACCCAGGCTGCCGGCTGGCTTGGTCAGCAACGCCTGCCGGCGGCGCGCGGCAGCGGCAGCCTCCGCGTCTGGCTGGCCGATCCGCGCGATGGTCGAAGTCAGGAGGTTCATCCGAGTCCCCGAAGGTTTAGGCCGAGAGCGACCAGTACGCCGGTCTCCGTCAGCTCGCACAGGGCGCCGTACGTATCGCCCGTCAGCCCGCCGAGCCGCGCCGACGTGTAGTGTGCCACGAGCAACGCCAGCGTGCTGGCGGCGAACCAGATCACGATGCCGGCCACGCCCAGCACCAGGACCGCGACCTCGGCCGCGATGGCCCCGGCCACCACCACGTGCGGCCAGCGCAGCGACTGCTTGAACGCCTGGCCCATCCCCTCGCTGCGGGCGTATGGGAACTGGCTGGTCACCAGGACGATACTCCACCGTCCGAGGCACGGGGCCACCAGCAGCGCCCCGAAACGCAGGTGGGGCGGCAGGCTCGCCAGAGCGCTGACCTTCAGGCCCAGCAGCAGCACGATGGCGACGACCCCGTACGCGCCGGCCCGTGGATCGCGCATGATGGCGAGGCGACGGTCGCGGTTGCCCGAGGCGAAGAGGCCGTCGAACGTGTCGATGACGCCGTCAAGGTGCAGCGCTCCCGTCAGGGCGGCCAGCAGGATCACCAGCAGGGTGCCGCGGACCCACAGGGGAACGTACGGCTCCAGGATGCGATCCGCGATGGCGAGGACCGCTCCGAGCAGCAGCCCGATGAACGGGAAGAACGCCTCGCTGCGGCCCAGATCGCGCGGACGCGGGAAGCGTCGGACGACGGGCGGGAGGATCGTCAGGAACTGGAGCGCCAGGAAGGGCGCATAGAGCCACGACTCCACCGGTCCAACCTCGCGGGGGGGCGGCTGGCTCGCGGGGATCGTGGGCGGGAGCTTCGGGGCGGCGGCTTCGCCGGCCACCGCTGGGCTTGCCCCGGTCGCGGGAGCGTCCGTCTCCGTTGGCCGCTGGCCCGTGGCAGCGTCAGTCTCGTTCACGGCGAGCATTATAGAAGCCCCCATTGGGCTGCCAGAGTCGCGCACCGGCGCTGCGGCGTCTCGGAGCGAACCCATCCAAGATGGCGCACCGTCCTGTACAATCAACCGGCAAGCATGTGCATCGGGACGGCTCCATCATGATTCGTGTGCTGCGCCTACCTGATCTGGTCGGCGTCGGCATGTTTCTTCGCCGCCCTGATACCACGGAGTTGACCTCGCACACCTGGCCCCGGGTGCAGCCGGAGACCGGGCATCTGCCAACCGGCGCCGCGATCTGGCAGACGTTGGGGATGTCCTGGGAGCGGGTCTGGGTCGCGTCGGGCGAATCGGGAGTCGATGGGCTGGCGGTGGCCCGTCCCCGCGCCGACGGGCTGGTCTGGGACGCCGAGCACATGCTGGTCAGCGGTGGCAAGGACGGCGTGGCCGAACGGCTGCTCGAAGCGGTGGGGCAGTACGCGGTGACACACGGGGCGCGCCGGGTATTTTTCGAAGCCCCGGCCGGCATGGCAAGCGCCGAGCTGGCGAAGCGGTCCGGCTACGAGCAGTACACCACGACGACGCTCTATAAACTGCCGGCCCCGTTCAAGATCCCGACCCTGGAAACACTCGACGGGCGGCCCCGGCTGCGGGCAGACGAGCAGCCCCTGTTCAACCTGTATGGCGCGGCGGTGCCCCAGCTGGTGCGGGCCGCCGAGGCGTTGACCTACGACGAGTGGTCGGCGCTCCACCGAGGGCGCAAGCGGTGGTCGCCGGCGCTGCTCGGAGACCGGCACCAGTATGTCTGGGAGATTGGCGCATCGCTTGCGGGCTGGCTTGAGGTCAACTACGGGCAGAAGAGCCAGTACCTTGAGTTCATGATTGACCCCAAGTACGAAACGATGATCGACCGGATGGTCGCGTTCGCGATGAAGCAGCTCAGCGAAAAGGCAGCGGTGTACGTCTCGGTACGGCCGTACCAGTCGGTGCTTGGTGCGGCTCTGGAGCGGCGTGGGTTCGTGGTGGGCGCCCGCTACGATATCTACGTCCGTCAGTTGAGCGTGCGAGTCCCTGAGACCACGCTCGTTCCTGCGAACATCGTCGGAGGCTAATGGCCGACAGACTCGGACAACCCATTTCGCAGCCCCAGTTGCAGGTCACAGACGATCTCGGACTGCTGCTGGACGTGCTGCCGCCGCGTATCCGTCTCCCACTCGAGGCACTGCCCGATCAGACCGATCTGCTCGAAGTGGTGATGGATCTCGGCCGACTTCCCGAAGCGCGCCTGCCAGGTCGGGAGGTCATGCTCGCCGAAGAGCCGGTGACGGTCGACGACATCGACCACGTCATCGGCCGCATCGGCCAGTTCGGAGACGACAACCGCGCCGGCATCGAGCGCACGCTGCACCGCATCTCGGCGATCAGAAGCCGCGACCGTCGGGTCATCGGGCTGACCTGCCGGGTCGGTCGGGCTGTCTACGGCACCATCTCGATCATTCGCGATCTGGTGGAGTCTGGCAGCAGCGTGCTGATGATGGGCCGTCCAGGTGTCGGCAAGACCACGATGCTGCGTGAGGCGGCGCGTGTGCTGGCGGACGACCTTCGCAAGCGCACCATCATCGTGGACACCTCGAATGAGATCGGCGGCGACGGCGACATCCCGCACCCCGCCATCGGACGGTCGCGGCGGATGCAGGTGCCCACGCCCACCGCTCAGCACGGCGTGATGATCGAGGCCGTCGAGAATCACATGCCCGAAGTCATCGTCATCGACGAGATCGGGACCGAGCTGGAGGCCCAGGCGGCGCGCACCATCGCCGAGCGCGGCGTGCAGCTCATCGCGACGGCTCACGGCAACACGCTCGAGAATCTGATGCTCAACCCGACGCTCGCCGATCTGATCGGCGGGATTCAGACCGTCACGCTCGGCGACGAGGAGGCGCGCCGACGCGGGACGCAGAAGTCCGTGCTGGAGCGGAAAGCGCCGCCCACGTTCGACGTGGTGGTGGAGATCCAGAACTGGAACCGCGTCGCCGTCCACGAGAACGTGGCCGATGTGATCGACGCCCTGCTGCGCGGGCACGCGCGGCCGGCCGCCATCCGGTACCGCGACGACCGGGGCGAGGTCCAGATCGAGAAGCCGCCACCACGGCGGGCCGGCCCGCCACAGCTCCTGCCGACCTCGGATGGCGAGGCGCCCGCGCCGACCCCGTTCGGGCGGGGCCGGGTGCGTGACATCGGCGAGCGGGACCGGGACCGAGACCGTGCGCCGGACCGGCCGCGCGAGCGGACCGATGGCGAGCGTGCGCCGCGCCTCAGCCGAGACCCGGAGCCGGGGACAACCGCTGGCAACGGGAAGACGCTGGCGCTGTTCGCCTACGGCGTCAATCGCTCCCGCACGGAGCAGATGATCCGCGCGATGCATCTGCCGGTCGTGCTGACCGACGATCCCAACGACGCCGACGTGGTCATGACGCTCAAGAACTACTATCGGCGCAAGCCGCAGCCGCTTCGGGACGCCGAGGCGAACGGCACGCCGATCCACGTCTTGCGCGGCAACAGCGGCGGCCAGATCGAGGAGGGCCTGTCGCGGATCGCCCAGATGGATCGATCCACGACCTCAGCCACCACATCAGCGCTGCAGGAGACCGAAGACGCCATCGCACAGGTGCTTGAGGAGACGCGGCCAATCGAGCTGTCTCCGCAGAGCGCGTACGTGCGGCGGCTTCAGCATCAACTGGCTGAGCGGTACAACCTCGGGTCGCGGAGCCTGGGGCGGGAGCCGTATCGGCGGGTACAGCTCTTCCCACGCGACTTCCCGTAGCTGCCAGGAGGGCGACCACCGGCCGAGCCGGCGAGCGCCCTCCTCCCGGCTACTGGACCGACGAGTACGAGGTCGGACGCAGGAAGCTGTTCCTGACGCGCGCCACGATGGGACCGTTCTCCTCGGTCTTGGCGCGCTTCTCGTTCCACTCAGGATCGGCCTGGAACTTGCCCCACTTCTGCTCGCGCTCGGCCAGGCTCTCCCAGGCCAGCAGGTAGATCAGTTCGTTGCTGGTGCCGACATCGGCGGTCCAGAAGCCGGCCTGCTTGATGCCCAGGCGGTCCCAGATCTTGGTGGTGATCGTCTCAAAACGACGATTGAGGTCCGGCAGTCGGCCTGGAACCACCTCGTAGATGCGGAGCTCGTAGATCATCGACGTCCTCCATCAGTGCATCATGGACATCCGATGATAGCAGGCGGCCCCTGCTCGCCATCCGGCAGCCGCGTCGGGACAGGGCGATTGCACGTTGGGCTTGCCGTGCAGCGCCGTCGGGGCTTGAAAGCCCCGCCTACCATCCTGCAGTCGCTTCGCGACGCTCCGGTCTCACCTGTTGCCGCTGCTCCCGGCGTCCGTCGCGCAGCGACGGAGCGAGTGTAGGCGGGGGTTTCGACCCCCGCCTGCGCGTTGCATGGCGTTGCGGGAACGTCAACGAACATGCAATCGCCCTGCGCGTCGGGACTTGATCGTGTTTGACGAGGAGTTGCGGCAATAGCCCCTCACCCCCCGACGTCGCCGCTCGTATACTCAGGACGTGAGCAGTCGTCGCCATGCCGGGAAGGTCGGATCGTGAGCCGGGCGCCGCGCTATGTGCCGGTCGGGCCAGCCGATGCCCTCGCAGATGGCCAGCGCCGTGAGTACGTGGTCGAAGGCCGCGAGCTGGTGGTCGTACGGCTGGACGGCGCGTGGTTCGCCCTGACGAACCGCTGCCCGCATCAGGGCGGCCCACTCGGGCGGGGGCGGCTGGAGCAGGGACAACTGGTCTGCCCGTGGCATCAGTGGCGGTTCGACCCGCGCACGGGCCGCTCCTGCTGGCCCGAAGGGTACACCCGTGTCGCCCAGTACGCCGTGAAGGTCGAAGATGGACAGATCCTCGTCGACCTGGGCTGACGATCGGCTACACGGCCCGGACACCGACGTGCCGGTGACGCCACGGCTGGCTGCGACCGTGATCCTGGCCCGTGATGGCGCGGACGGTCGCCTGGAACTGTTCATGGTCAGGCGCGGTCAGTCGGCCCGCTTCGCCCCGGATGCCTACGTCTTTCCCGGCGGGACGGTTCGAGCCGACGACCGCGCCCCTGGCGGCGAACCGCCGCTGACGGGCCTGACGGCTGAGGCCGCCCACGCACGCCTGGGAGCGCGGGGCGGCGCACAGCCAGACACTCCCGGCGACAGTCTCGCGCTGCACGTGGCGGCCCTGCGGGAGCTGTTCGAGGAGGCCGGCGTCCTGCTGGCGTACGCTGGCGAACGGCCGGATGCGCCGCTCGATGCCGAATCGTGCACGGCGCTGGCGGCGCTGCGACCGCGGGTGCAGGCCGGCAGCAGCCTGATCCAGATCGCGCGGGAACGGCGGCTGGCCCTGACCCCCGAGCACCTCATCTACTTCTCGCACTGGATCACGCCCGCCGTCTCGCCGCGCCGCTACGACACACGCTTCTTCGTGGCCGAGGATCGGGCCGAACAGACCGCGTCGCATTGCGGCGTCGAGACGGTCGAGGGTGGCTGGTTCGCTCCCGCCGACATGCTGGCGCGTGCCGACGCCCGCACGGCCACGCTGGTCTCGGTGACCGCCGAGCATCTTCGGGTGATCTCACGCTGCCAGACGGCCGGGGCGCTGTTGCAGTTCGCCCGATCCAAAGCCATCCGTACGGTGGTGCCGATCCGCGACCATGGCGGCTGGGACATCGGCGGGGCGGATCTGCCATGGTAGGCCGAATCGTGGCGGCGCATCGCCCTGTCGGACGCCGTCAGACCTGGAGGACTGTTGACGATGGCCGGTGACGCCGAGCAGTTGTCGCCGCTGGTGGCGCGCGTGCTGGCCCCCAATCCGTCGCCCATGACGCTGACCGGCACCAACACCTACCTGGTCGGTCGGGCCGAGGTGGCGGTGATCGATCCCGGTCCGGACCTCCCCGAGCACGTCGAAGCGATTGTCGAGAACCTCCGACGCCTGGGCAAGCCGGCCATCGCGCTGGTCACCCACCATCACGACGATCATCTGCCGGCCGCTCGCCGCCTCCGCGAGCGGCTCGGGATGCCGATTGCCGGCCACCCGGACCTGCCGGGCGTCGATCATCCGCTCGGGCACGGCACGCGGATGGAGTTCGCGGATGCCTCGCTGACGGCGCTCCACACACCCGGGCACACCTGGGATCACGTCTGTTTCCTGCTCGAACCGGAGCGCTGCGTGTTCACGGGCGACCTCGTCGCCGGGACAGGGAGCCTGGTGGTCGGGCCGGGACAGGGCGAGCTGGCGGCCTCGCTCACCTCGCTCCAACTGCTGGCCGATCTGACGCCGATGGTGCTCTATCCAGGGCACGGACCGGTCGTCGCAGACGGCCCCGGCAAGCTGGCCGAGTACATCGAGCATCGAGCCGAGCGCGAGCGGCAGGTACTGGACGCCCTCGCGCACGGCGTTGCGCTCATCCCAGCTATGGTGGAACGGATCTATCCTGGCCTTGCGCCCGCGCTCCACGGCCACGCCGGCCGGAACCTGCAGGCCCACCTGTTCAAGCTGGAGGACGAGGGCCGCGCTCGGGTTGACGACGAGCGCTGGAGCCTGACGGACCTGGCCGCCCACCATGCTCGATAGCGTGCCCACGCCGCTGCTCTTGCTGCTCCATGAAGGCGGCTGGGATGAAGTCCTGATGGTAGCCGTGGGTCTCGGGCTGGCCTACCTCGTCATCATGTGGACCGGCCGAAGGAGCCGCCACGACGACGATGAAGATGACGACGACAGTACGGACGAAGCTGACGGGGTGTCCTGAGAACGGCCGATGGAGTATCGCGCACGGAGGCGGCCGCTCCAGTACAATAGACCTCAGGCCGAAGTGGCGGAATGGCAGACGCGACGGTCTCAAACACCGTTGAGGTAACACTCATGGGGGTTCGAGTCCCCCCTTCGGCACCAGTACCGGAGTGCTCCCGTGCGGGATCACGCGCGACCGGGCCGCTCGTCAGGCAGCCACCTGGCTGGCGGGCGGCGGATCGGTGAATCTCGGCGAGGCAGGAAGCGTGGAGCACGACCAGCGGCGCACCGGGCAGGCGGACAGCCAGAGCGCTGACTCGCGGGACGCGCACACGAGCGATTCATCCACGGTCGCCGGCCGCTCCCGGCGGACAACCCGTTCCGCGAAGCGTGTGCTGGTCGTCGAGGACGACGAATCGGTCAGCAGTCTGCTGGTCGATCTGCTCGAAGATCGCGGCTACCGCGCCATCCCGGCGCTGGATGGGCAGACGGCCGTCGCGCTGGCCCGGGAGCATCAGCCAGACCTGATCACGCTCGATCTCGCGCTGCCAGGGAGCGACGGTCACGAGGTGCTGGCAAGCCTCAAGGCGGACCCGCGCACCCGCGACATCCCGATCGTCGTGATCTCGGCGTTTACGCAGATTCTGCCGGCCGGCGAGCGGAAGAAACTGGCCTACCTGCTGGGCAAGCCGTTCGACGTGACAGAAGTGCTGGAAATCGTGCAGGCGACGGTCGGCAACCCGTACGTGTAGCCGGCATCGGGTTGACGCCCGACGTCTGGCCCGCCGACCGTCACGCGCACGGTGCCGTGTGCCGCGCGAGACTTACTGGCCGGCCGTCGTTTCGCCGGAGGCAGGCGCGGGCGCGGCGGCAGTCGCCATCGTCTGCTGCTCGAAGAAGTCGTAGACCGACTTCGACAGGTCGCGGATGTAGCTGGGTGAGCCGCGCGGATCGACGCTCTCCGTCATCACCACGATGACGTACTTGTACTTCGGCGTCAGAATGATCCCGGCCTCGTGGCGCGCGCCGGGGATCTCGCCCCACTTGTGGGCCACCTTGACGTCCCAGGGCAACGCCTCGCCGAGCAGGTCGCTGGCCTGCTTGAGCGACAGCAGCTTCAGCGCTTCGTCCGACGTCTGCTGATCGACCAGCCGCCCGGTCGCGATGGTGTCGAGCAGCATCGCCATGTCCTGCGGGCTGCTGACATACGGTCCGAGGCCGTTGTTGGCGTTCTGCGCCCGGAAATCGGCCAGCGAGGTGGCGTTGAGGCCCAGGCCGCGCATGGTCTGGTTGACGTTGTTCAGGCCCGTAATGTCGATCAACATCATGGCCGCGATGTTGTCGCTTTCGGCGATCAGCAGGCGCAGCAGCTCGCGCACCTCGATGGCGTCCCCAACGCGGCTCTGCAGCACGCCCGAACCGCCGACCCAGTGCGCCTTCTGCACGACAAAGGTCTGATCCGCCGAGATCCGCCCCAGCCGGATCTGTCGAATCGCCTCGACCATGATCGGCACCTTGTACAAGCTTGCCGCCGGGAAGACCCGATTCGGATTGATGCTGGCCTCTGCGCCCGTCGTCAGATTCCGCACGTAGAGGCCCACGAACCCATTGGCCGGCGCCTGCCGCTCCAGCAGGTTGAGCAGCGCGACGTCCAGGTGTGGCCCGCGTGGAGCGGGCGGCGGCGCAGCGACAGCAGCCACCTCAGGCTGAGCCATCACCGCGGCCACCTCGGACGACTGCATCGTCTCGACGGCCGTCTCGGTGAGCTTCCAGCCGGCCAGGCCGATGAATGCGCCGACCAGCACGTACGCAGCCAGGGCGGCGGCGATGGAGCGGCCACGCAACCCGAAAAACGGGCCGTGGCGCGGCGGGCGGCTTCCTGGACGGAATGACGACTTCGGGACAGCGCCGCGTGGCACGGCTGCCGGGCCCCGGTCGGCCGACGGACGCGCACGGGTCGCGCGTCGGCGAGCTATCGATTGGGACACGGAACCTCCGGCCGGGCTGTCGAGCATGGCTCGGGCAGCGCGAACGCTGCAGCAGGCACAGCGAGTATAGCCGGCGGCTGGTGTTTCGTCACGTCACGAAGGACGCACAAATGTGAGAACCTGGGATTGCACATTCATCCCAACGCGAACGACGCCGCCGCCTGCGCCTACGGGACGATCAGCCGCTGACCGACCGACAGCGAGTTGCGATTCTCCAGGTTGTTGATCGACGCCAGCGCGTCGAGCGACGAGCCGTGCCGCCGGGCGATGCTGTTCAGCGTGTCGCCGGGCACGACCGTGTAGTTCGGCTGAATCACGCGGATCTCGGTGGTGACCGCGCCCTGCTGTGGCTGCCCGGCCGCGGGATCGGCCTGGGGCGGTGCGGATTCTGCCGGAGGCGGCGCCGGCGCCGTGGCCACCGGGCGGGCTGGTGCAGCCGTGCCCTCCGGCGGAAGGGCTGCCACGGCCCGGCTCGCGTCGTCCCAGATCCGCACCAGCACCATCCCGAGCACCATGCCGGCGCAGACCACCCCGAACCCGAGCAGCATCAACCGGTGAGCGCGGGTCAGGCCCGTCTGGAGGGGTGGCGCTTGCGGCGCAGCGGCGCGCGGCGGCGAGTCTGGCGTCACGGCGCCTCCGGGTGTCCACGGCTCGCGGCGGCCTGCGCCCCCTCGGGATCGCGACCCCGGCGTGATCGACACCACGCGCGGGTAGCCATCCTCGTCGTCGTCCAGCGTCTCGTCCGCCAGCCTGTAGGAACGCACCAGGATCTGCCTCGGGGGAAGGTGATCGCCGGCCGATTGTAGCACCTTCGTGATACCGGCGGGTGTGATGCCCCAGGGCGATTGCACGTTCGTTGATGTTCCCGCAACGCCATGCAACGCGCCGTCGGGGGTTGAAACCCCCGCCTACACTCACTCCGTCGCTGCGCGACGGACGCCGGGAGCAGCGGCAACAGGTGAGACCGGAGCGTCGCGAAGCGACTGCAGGATGGTAGGCGGGGCTTTCAAGCCCCGACGGCGCTGCGCAACCTGCTCAACGTGCAATCGCCCTGTGTGATGCCCCGCCCGCCTCGGGCTTCCGGAGGGCATGCTGCCAACGTGGTCAGGGTGCAGAACGGCCCCGGCTCGCCTGCACGAAACGGGGCCGTTGGGTTGTCGATGCCCGACTACGTCGAACGGTGCTGCGCTACGGAAGCTCGCCGGACTGCCGGGCTGCGCGCAGGCGGGTCAGCGCCGGCCGGTCGCTGCCGTCCGAGTTGCCAACGGCCCACCACAGCTCCTCGCGCTCCGGTCCCCACTGCGGGTCAGGCAGCGTCCAGAGCGTCATCACGCCGATCCACGGCGACCAGTTCTGATGCGCCCACTTGTAGGCCGCCACCAGGTATTCGGCGTGCTGGTCGGGGGTGACGCGGTGCCAGGCGTAGGCCGGGTTGACCTCGTCAGTCGTCCAGCCGAACTCCAGCAGCCAGATCTGCTTGTTGGCGTCGCCATTGTCCACCATGATCTGGCGGAGATCCTCGACCCGCCGGAAGGTGAACGAGCGGTGTCCGCCCCAGAGCGGGCTGGTGGCGGCCTCGTCTGGGCTGATGTTCGGTGGGGCCTTGAAGCCCGGGCCATGCGCGCCGAGCACGTCGAAGTACGCCTTTGCGCCGGCGTCGTACATCCACTGGAGGTAGATGTCGTCCGGACGGGCCGTCTCGTCGTTCCAGCCCGTCGGGGAGAGGCCCGCCGTCACGATGGCGATACTCGGATCGACGGCCTTGGTGGCCTCATAGGCGGCCTTGAGCAACTGCACGTACTCGCCGGCCGAGGCCTGCGTGAGCGGCTGGTTGCCCCACTCGCGCGCGAGGTTCGGCTCGTTCCAGACCTCGATCGCCTGGAGCGGCCCGATCTCGGAGTTCGCGCTGTACCGGCTCGCCAGCTCGCCGACGAAGCGTCGGAAATCGTCGTAGTTGTCGGGCGGGCCATTGTGCGCGCGGTCGGCCCGCGCCCAGTCGGGCTGGAAGTCCAGCCGGGCGATGATCTTCACCCCGGCGGCCTTCGACGCCCGCACGACGCGGTCGGCCTCGCCCCAGTCGTACTGGCCGCGCACCGGCTCGATGTCGCGCCACTTGAACAACGTCTTCTGCCAGGTGAATCCGGCGTCGCGGACGCGACTGAGGTCACGATCCGTCGTCGTCGGGTTGCCCCACACGAAGATGTTCATCCCGTATTCCGGGCTTTTCGCGCGGAACGGCGAGGTGATCGACGCGGCCGGCCGGGCGGGGGCCGGCGATGCTACCGGCTGCACTTGCTGGACCGATTCGCTCGCCGGCGGCGGGGCGGCCTGGCTGATCGGCGCCGCGAACAGCGCGGCTCCGGCCAGCAAGGCGGCGAGTGCAGGCGCAACGTTCTTCACAGGGCCTCCGAGAGGATGATACGCACGTCGACTCGTCAGAAAACGCTGGTCGGGCCGATTCTGGGAACGTGTTTCCAGAACGATCTCGCGACAGTGCGGTGTCGCTTATGTTACGCAGCCAACAGCTAGCCCGCTCCGATGTCGTCGCCACGAGCGCATCACGGATCGGCCGGCCGGTCGAGCTGCGCGGCCTCGTCGTCGGTGGGCCAGCGGTGTCTCGCCAGCTCGCACTGCACTGGCCCCGTGAAACGCACGCCCTCGTCTTCGAGCAGCGCCCGCTGCACGCTCGGGTGCCCGAACGCCCAGCCGCCGCTGAGCACGCCCTGGGCGTTGACCACGCGATGGGCTGGCACATCGTCCGGACAGTGGCGCATGGCCCAGCCGACCAGCCGTGCGCTCCGGAATCGCCCGAGTACCTGCCCGATGGTCCCGTAGGTGGTGACCCGTCCGGGCGGCACCAGACGCACCAGGGCGTACACCTGCTCTGCGAACTGCTCTGAGGACATGGGTGTATGGTAGTGTCGCGCGAGCCGTGTCGGCGGCTATCTTCAGCAGCGTAGGACATCCGTCCGCAGGGCGCTGCGCGTACTCTCGGGTGAACCATGAGCACACATCACCGTGCGATCTCGCGCCGACGCCTCCTGCAATGCGTGCCGCTCGCAGCGGCCGGCCTGGCGCTGACAGCCTGCGCCGCGCCACCGCCGGCCCCGCCGACGGCCGCCGCCAAACCGAAGCCGGCCGGTCCGACCATCGTGATGGCGACCTCTGAGCTGGTGGTCGGGCGCAACCGATTCGCCATCGGGATCATCGACGAGGGCAACAAGCCGATCGTCAACGCCCAGGTGTCGCTCGGCTTCTATCAACTGAACGGCACGGAGGGCACCAAGCGCGCCGAGGCTCCGGCGACGTTTCGCTGGGTCGAGCAGCAGGCCAAAGGCATCTACACGGCCCCGGTCGAGTTCGATGCGCCGGGACGCTGGGGCATCGAGGCGACGGTGGAGCGCGAGGGCCAGCGGCGGGTCATCCGCTCCGGCTTCGAGGTCAAGGCGACGGGCAGCGCGCCGACGATTGGCAGCCCGGCGATCCGGTCCAGGACGCTGACCCCGGCCGACGTGAAAGACCCGGCCGATCTCTGCAGCGCCGCGCCGCCCTGCGAGCTGCACACAACAAGTCTGGATCAGGTGCTGGCGGCCGGCAAGCCGACCGTGATCCTGTTCGCGACGCCTGGGTATTGCACCAGCGCCACCTGTGCGCCACAGTTGAACGTGCTCCTGCAGGCCCGACCGCGTCACCAGGATCGGGCGGCGTTCGTCCACGTCGAGATCTTCAAGGATCCGCGCAACCAGGTGCTGGCCGACGCCGTCACCGAGTGGAGGCTGCCCAGCGAGCCGTGGATGTTCTTCGTGGACCGCAACGGCATTGTGGTGGAGCGGTTCGACGGCATCGCGACGGTCGAAGAGATCGACGCGGCCATCTCCCAGCTCGTATAGGACGCTGGGAGGCTCGTACGTTGCCATGCTGGATGTGAGGGGTGTGTCAGCCCGACCCCATTCGGCAAGCTCAGGGCAAGCTACACGAGGAACGAGCGGAGCGGAGGGATCTTCCTCGCAGGGGTGTCCAGGGGAAGATCCCTGGACTGCGCTCGCACGCTCGCTCCGCTCGGGATGATGGGTACGACGCCGCCTTCTGCGCGGTGGAGTACTATGGCGCGGCCTCGGCGTCGTCCACGCGAGTGGCGATCTGAAGATCGTCGGCGTAGCGCACTGTCACGATGACCGGCTCGCCCAGGAGCATGTGCTCGCGGAGATGGCCGGGCGAGATCCCGACGTCGCCCTCGACGATCAGCTCGTAGACCGAGCCATCATCCGTTCGCAGCGAGAACCCCTGGATCTGGGTGAACGTCGCGATGCGAACGTCCACCACCAGTCCCCGAAGCTGTGCCGGTCGGGTGTCCTGTCGGCAGGCCGCCAGCGTCCAGCTGAGGGCAACCAGGCGAGCGCACGCCCCGCGGCGGGAGAGCAACCCTCCCCGCCGCGTCGTTCCAGGCATGCGCCTAACCCCGCAGCTCCTTCACTCGGCGCGTGAAGGCCGGCAGCACCTTCGCATAGTCACCGACCACGCCAAAGCGGGCGTGGCGGAAGATGTTGGCGTCCGGATCCTTGTTGATCGCCACGATGTTGCGCGAGCCGGAGCAGCCTGCGATGTGCTGGACGGCTCCCGAGATGGCCACGGTCACGTACAGATCTGGCGAGATCGTCGTGCCGGTCAGGCCGACCTGATGGGTCGGCGGCACCCAGCCGGCATCCGTGACGGCGCGGGTCGCGCCCACGGCCGCCCCGAGCGCGGCTGCCGCCTCCTCGACGGACGGCCAGTTCTCCGGGCCGCCCACACCACGCCCACCCGACACGACGATCTTCGCATCCTTCAGGCGCGGACCGCTCGACGCGGCCTCGCGGACGTTCTCCAGCACCCGCGTCCGCGAGGCGAGGTCGGCGGGCAGGGTCAAGGCTTCGATGGCGGCCTCGCTGCCGCCGCCGGTGACGGCTTCGTAGACGCGCGGCCGGACGGTGGCGATGGTCAGCGGGCCGTCGCTGGCGTACTCTGCGATGGCAGCCCCGCCGTAGACCGGCTTCGTCAGGACGACAGTGCCGTCTTCCACCCGGACGGCGGTCGCGTCGGTCGTGATCGCCGCGCCCAGACGGTACGCGAGGCGCACGGCGCTCTCGCGGAACGCGCTGGTGTGGCCAAACAGCACGACCTTCGGCTCGCAGGCCGCGACGGCCGCCGCGAGCGTCGAGACGACGACATCCGGCTGCAGATCAGCCAGCCGGTCGTCGTCGGCCACCAGGACGCTGCCCGGACCGAGTGCGGCAAGCTCATCGGCGGCGGCACCCAGGCCGCTGCCGACCAGCAGGGCGGTGGTCGAGACGCCGAGGCTCCCTGCGAGTTGCTGCGCTGCCGCCAGCAGCTCGGCAGAGATCGGCGCGAGGCCGCCCTCGGCTGTTTCGGCGACGATCAGGACGCCGCCCTTCTCAGACATCTGCTCTCCTCCAGGAGTTGCGAGCGCCGTGAGGCGTCGGGCGGCTAGATCAGTTTCGCGTCGCGCAGGCGATTGGCAAGCTGGACGCCGGCCTCTTCGGGCGTGTCGGCCTCGATCAGCTCGACCCGCGCCTCGCGCTGCTCGACGTAGAGCCGCCGGAGCGTCGACCGCTTCGTGGCCGCGGGATCGATGCCGAGGTCCGCCGCCGTCCACTCCGGGATCTTGGCGCGGCCGGCCGCCATGATCCCGCGCAACGGCGGGTAGCGCGGCTCGCCGATCTCGCTGGAGACGGCCAGCAGGGCCGGCAACCCGACCTCGACGACCTCGTAGCCGTCGTCGCCCAGCCGGTTCACCTTCAGGCCGGCGCCGGCCTGCTCGATGGCGATGACCGGTGCGACGGACGGCAGCCCGAGCAGCTCCGCGACGCCGAGCGGCACCTGGCCGGCGTCGGTGTCGCTCGCCTGGCGGCCGGCGAGGATCAGGTCGAACTCGCCGATCTTCTTGATGGCAGCGGCCAGGGTGGCAACGATGGTCGAGCTGTCGGCGCTCGCAAGCTGCGGATCGTTGACGTGGACTGCCCCGTCAGCGCCCATCGCAATCGCGCGCTTGAGCGTGTCGCGGGCCTCAGATGCACCGATGGTGACGACCGTGACGGTGCCGCCGTACTTTTCCTTGAGCCGCAGGCCGGCTTCGAGCGCGTTCCCATCGTAGCCGTTCATGACGGGCGCGACCCCTGACGGCGGCACGACCGTGCGCGCAGCCTCATCGACTTTGAAGTGCGTAGGTGGGATGTCCGGGTCGGGAACCTGCTTGACCGTGACGACAATCTTCATCCAGTTGCTCCGACGACATAGCGGGGCTTGGGGCGAAGGGAGGGGACGCGCCTGCGTCCTGACGTCTGCCGAGGATCGTCGCGGCGGACTGCGCGTGGTACGTATCAGGCGCGCGCTATCTGGTTGGATGATAGCATGGGCACGATCCGCCGCCTCGAACGACGCTGTCCGGGCCAGGACCGTCGCGCCAGTCGGCACGGGCCGCATGGTACGATCTGACAGCAGTCTGACCTTACGGAGACTCCATGTCACAGACTATTCCGCCGGTCGCTCCAGAGCGGCAGATCGACGCTTCGCCCGAGGAGGAGAACAGCAGCCTCGTCAGCGTCATCTCGTGGCGCGGGGTGCTGGTCGGCACGGTGGTGACGGTGGCGCTGGCCTGGATCCTCGGCGCGGTGACCGCCGAGACGCTGGAGACGAACCTCGGAGCGCGGGCCGCGCTGATGTTCATCGCGATGTTCATCGGGGCGTTCGTGGCAGGGCGGATTGCTGGCCGGATGGGCGCGGTCCAGGGCATCGCGATGGCGGTGATCTTCATCGTCGTCGGGGCGTCGATCAAGGCGTACGCCGAGATCGACCTCGCCACGAAGTACGGCCACCAGGTGCTTGGTCCGATGGACATGGGCGGCCTGATCCTCGGCGACCTGATCCACCTGATCGGCGGGTTTGCAGGCGGCTGGCTGGCCGACACCATGATCGCCCGCTCGGCGCGGTCCGCGGCGCGCTAGCCTGAGCTGGTCGCGGCGCCGGCCGGCCGAGCGGGCGGCGCGCCGTGCTCTGGCGCTGCCAGCCAGCGGTCGTAGAACGCGACGACCCGACGGCTGAACTCGTCGAAGCACTCGTCGAGCGCGCGACAGTGCTTGAGTCCGTCCTGGAGCCACAGCTCCTTCGGCGCGCCAGCCTTCTCATACAGGATGCGGGCGCTGACAACGGGGATGATCTCGTCGTCTGTGCCGTGCATCAGCAGCAGTGGACGTGGCGCGATCTGATCCACCACCTCGACGGGGTCAAACGAGGCCATGCTGTTCCGCAGGTGGAACGCCGTCGCGAAGCAGCCGATCCAGGCGATGCCGGGCGCGATGAAGCCCGGGTACCCGCGCAGTCGGGCCACCTGCCCAACCGCCCAGCGCAGCCGGGCATACGGGCTGTCTGCGACCACCGCGGAGATGCGCCGATCCTCGGCGGCGGCCAGGATCGCCGTCGCGCCGCCCATCGACATGCCGTAGATGCCGACCGGCCCCAGCCCCTGTTCCAGCAGATACTCGACGGCGGCATGCACGTCGAGCCGCTCCTCGTAGCCGATAGTGGTGCGGAGACCGTCGCTGTCGCCGTGGCCGCGATGGTCGAGCAGTAGCACGTTGTACCGTGGGTAGAGCATGCGCGCCAGCGGCAGGACCGTGTGCTTGTTCCCGCCGTGGCCGTGCAGCACGATGACCGACCCGACTGACTCCGGCGAGCGGAACACCCAGCTGTGCAGCCGCACGCCGTCGCGGGTCGTCAGGTCGATCTCTTGCGCGTCGTTCAGGCCCCAGCGGCCGGGGTCATCGCGAAAGTCGGTGCGGTGCGAGCGCGTGATCTGGCGGTGGCCGTATTCGCCAAGGGCGGCGAGCAGCCCGGCAAGGCCGAGAATCGTGGCGCCGGCCGTGACCATGCGTCGTACGGTAAGCGGGTTCTCAAGGGCGAACATGGACACCGTCGGAGTCAGAGAATCGGCAGATGGCAACGGCCACATCGGTCACACGCTCGGCAGCGGGGCCGGACGGCCGGCGAGACGCTCCACAAACTGGAGTGTCGCCGCGCTGACTCGATCGGCGGCGTGATCGACCGTCACCACATGATAGCAATTGTCCAGCAACATCACGCCCCGATCCGCGCTGCTCACGCCGTCGTGAATCAACTGGGCGTTGCGTGGCGGAACGACGTGGTCGTCGGTCGCCTGGAGCACCAGGAGCGGTTGCCGGACGCCTGACAGCAGGGCGCGCGTCTCACGCATCAGCGCGATCAGCTCCGCGAGCGCCGTGAGCCGAAAGCGCCGATACCCGACGTGGCGATCCCAGCCGGCTCGGTCCTTGATGTCGGGCAGTCCCCAACCCTGCCAGCGCACGACGCGCGCGACGTACTTGACAAGCCCCAGCCGCCAGTCATCCAGGACGAGTGGCGCACAGATCGGGACGACCCCTGCGATCCTCGGATCATCGGCGTGGCGCGCCGCCACGTTCAATGCCAGCGTGCCCCCCATCGAGAGGCCGACCAGCACAACCCGTTCGCAGCGAGTCAGCAGATCGTCCACCACCGCTTCGACGTCCGCCACCCAGTCCCCGTAGGAGCACCCGAGCATATCGTTCGGGTGCGTGCCGTGGCCCCGCAAGCGCACGCCGACCGACGCAACCCCGTGCTGCGCGAGGTACTCGCCAACCGGCCGCATCTCGGCCGGCGCACCCGTGAAGCCGTGAATCAGGACGACCCCCAGGTCGCTGTGGCCAGGGAACTCGAACGCTTCCGCGCCGGGCAGCAGGGCGGCCGGCTTCGCGCGCATCATCCCTCCCCGGCGTAGTCAGTCGGGCGGGTGCGGAAGCTCGACTCGCCGATGGGCTGCTCGGGACGGGTTTCGATATCGGAGACCCACGAGCCGGCAGGTCCGCGATGGCACCACGCGACGGCCTTCGCCACGACGGCGGCCGGACCCTCAAAGACGGCTTCCACCCGTCCGTCCCCCAGGTTGCGAACCCACCCGCCGAGCCCGAGCAGTTGGGCCGTCTCGACCGTCGCGAAGCGGAACCCGACGCCCTGGACCCGACCGCTGACCCAGACATGCACCCGAGATTGTCCCCACACGTCGAGCCGGCCGGGGCTGTGAGGGCCGCCGGAGCCGGCCGGGCCCGCGGTCACCGGCCGCTACTCACCGCGTTCCAGCGCCGAGATCACGTCCAGCGCAAGCTGGCCGGCGATCTGGAGGTTGGCCGGATCGATGTACTCAGCACGGTCGTTCGGAGAGTGGTAGTTTGGGTCGTTCGAGCGGTAGATAAAGAGGGCCGGCATGCCGGCCCGGATGAACGAGGCGTGATCGCTGGCGCCGGCCTCGCCCATCTCGCCCACCGGCAGGCCGACCGCCGTCGCGGCTGCGCGCGCGAGGCGAACCATGCCGTCTGACCCGCCGACACGGCTCTCTGTGCCCACGCCGACCATGTCCAGGTTGATCATGCCGACGACGCTGCGTCGCTCGGCCTCGGACAGTTGCGACACGTAGTAGTTGCTGCCAACAAGCCCGATCTCCTCGGCGTCGAAGCCGACGAACTTGAGCGTGAATGGCGTCGGGCGGGACGCCATCACGCGGGCAAGCTCCAGCATGACGGCCGTCCCCGAGCCGTTGTCGTTCGCACCCGGGCCGGCCGACACCGAGTCGATGTGTGCGCCGACCACCAGGGTCCGCGGTCCGCCCGGGCGCGTCGCTACGACGTTCGCGCCGGTCGTCTGGGCGACCGATGCGTCCACCGTGATCTGCACCGAGCCGCCCGCCTGTGCCACTTGCCGCAACGTCTCGCCGTCCGCCTGCGAGACGCTGACAGCCGGGATCGTGGACGTGCCGATCAGGCTGCCGTTGAAGTTGCCCGGCTGGTTGTTGGCGATGACGACGCCCAGGGCGCCGGCTGCCGTGGCTGCGTTCACCTTGTCCACGAAGCGAATGTCGCCCCGGTTGACCAGGACGATCCGGCCGGCCACCCCGGCCGCTTCCATCTCCTCGGGACGGCCAAGCCCGGCCTCGACCAGCACGCCCTGCACGTCGCCGCCAATCGAGTACTGGATCGTGTTCACGTCCACCGACGTGCCGGTCGCGGAGACCGCCAGCCGCGATCCGCGATCCTGGTACGCGGTGATCGGGAAGCTCTGCAGCTCCGCCTGGTAGCCCATCGCCTGGAGCTGACTCAACAGGTACTGATGGGTCTGATCCTGCACGGCCGCGCCGGCCGGCCGGCTGCCGATGGTGACAGCCAGCGCCTGGACGTGCTGGTTGGCGGCCACGCCGCTGAAGGTCGGCGTGTTCTCGGCGCGAACCTCGAAGGCGTCAGCCTGGGCCGCCGACGCCTCGGCGGCAAGGCCGGCGACAGCAGCCCGCGCCAAATCGGTCGTGATCGGGGCGGCAGGTGCTGCTGTGACCGTGCCATAGGCGAGGGTCAAGGCCGTCAACGCGGCGAGCGAAAGCGCGGTCAACCGATGCATGGCGCCTGGGTGCCTCCTGCTCGCAATGGTACGTCGCGAGCAGCGACCGCGCATCAATTCTGCGCTGGAGACGGCCCGACCCGGGGCTGCCCATCGGTTCAGCCGCCGGCGGCCAGCTCCGCGAGTTGCACCAGGTTGCGGGCCAGCACCGCGTTGGTGACCGGTCCGACGCCGCCGGGCACCGGCGTGATGCTGCCAGCCACGTCGCACACGCTGTCAAAGGCCGCGTCGCCGACGAGCTTATCGCCCAGGACGTTGATGCCGAAGTCCACGACTACCGCCCCCGGCCGGACCATCGTGCCGTCGATCAGGTCGGCGCGGCCGGCCGCCAGCAGCAGCACATCGGCCTGACGGGTGACGCTCGGCAGATCGACGGTCCGGGTGTGGCAGATCGTGACGGTGGCGTCGGCCAGCAGCAGGAGCTGAATCAGCGGCCGACCGACGATCGGGCTGCGACCGACGACGACGGCATGCTTCCCGCGTAGCTCGACGCCGTTCGCCGCGAGGATCTCCATGCCGGCCAGGGGCGTGCTGGGGACCAGCTTCGGACGACCCTGGGCCAGCGAGCCGGCGTTCCAGGGGTGAACGCCCTCGACATCCTTCTCAGGTGAGAGATGGCGCAGCGCTGCCTCCAGGTTGAGGCCTGCCGGCAGCGGCTGGGTCAACAGGATGCCGTGCACGGCGGCGTCGCCGGACAGCCGTTCGAGCAGGCTGTTGAGGGCCGTCTGCGTCGGCTCGGCCGGCTTGTGGCGGGCGGTCAGGAGGCCGTGCCGCTCGAACAGCCGCTGAATCTGCCGCAGGTAGGCCGCCGAAGCGGGATCGTCGGCCGCCTCGACGATCGCCAGCGTCAGCGCAGGCGAGCCGCCATCCCGAAGGACGGCGGCTCGGCGCTCGACGTCGGCCCAGATCGCATCCGCGACCGGACGTCCCTGCAAGAGTGTGGCGGTCAGTGGACGGCTCCTACTTGACGGCCCGGTAGACCGCGTCGATGGAGTCGCCGATGATCTTGACGGCCTTGTCCAGCGTCTCCTCAGGGATCATCAGCGGCGGCGCCATCATGATGACCTCGCCGCGCGCACGGGTGTAAAGTCCGCGCGCCCGGAACTCCTGCGCCAGCCGGTCCGCGACCTTCGCCGAGGCCGGGAAGGCCGCCTTGGTCTTCTTGTCGGACACCAGCTCGATGGCTGCCATCAGACCAAGGCCCCGCACATCGCCGACAGCCGGGTGGTCGGTGTACTGCTTGAAGCCTTCGAGCAGCCGCTCGCCCAGGACCGCCGCCCGCTCCGGCAGCTTCTCCTCCACCATGATGCGGAGGTTCGCCAGCCCGACCGCACAGCAGGTCGGGTGCCCGGAGTAGGTGTACGCGTGCATCCACTTCTCGGTAGCCGGGACGTCCAAGATCGTCTGGTGGATCTTCTCCGACAGGACGATGCCGCCGAGCGGCAGGTAGCCGCTGGTGATCGCCTTGGCGAAGCTCAGGATATCGGGCTGAACGCCCCAGTGCTCCAGCGCGAACCACTTGCCGGTGCGCCCGAAACCCGTGATGACCTCGTCCGCGATGAAGAGCACGTCGTACTTGTCGCAGATCTCGCGGATGCGCGGGAAGTAGGTCGGCGGGGGTGGGATCACGCCGCCAGCGCCCTGGACCGGCTCGGCGATGAACGCCGCGACGGTATCCGGACCCTCGGCCAGGATCGCCTTCTCAAGCTCGTTCGCGGCCTCGACGCCGTACTCCTCCCAGTTCGCCGTGGTGTCGGCGCGGTAGTAGTACGGGGCCGGGATGTGGATGTGGCCGGGCACCATCGGACCGAAGTTCTTGTGGTACGACGGGATGCCCGTCGCGCTCATCGCGCCGATGGTCACGCCGTGGTAGCCCCACTGGCGCGAGATGATCTTGGTCTTGTCGGTCTTGCCCTTCGCCTTCCAGTAGAAACGGACCGTCTTAAAGGCCGAGTCGTTCGACTCCGCGCCGCCGCTTGTGAAGTAGACGGCCCGCAGATTCGGGTAGACCACCTTCATCAGCTCACTGGCGAGCTGAATGGCCGGGATGTTCGAGAAGCCTGTGTAGTTGCTGGCGTAGGCGAGGGTCTGAAGCTGCTGCCCGCCGGCCTCGGCCAGCTCGGTGCGTCCGTGCCCAACGGCGACGTTCCAGAGACAGGAGAGGCCGTCGATGTACTCGTGGCCCTCAACGTCTGTGAGGATCGCGCCCTTGCCCTGGGCAAAGATGATGGGCGACTCGTGCTCGTCTGGATGGTAGAGCGGGTGGATCAGATGCTCGCGATCCTGCTGGATCAGCTCGGACGTGGGAATCGGGCTGAAGACCATCGGCGCATCTCCATGCTGACATGGGGCGATCTGTCGGCAAGTGTAGCAGACCCCCGGAACGAGGTCCGTTCTGCCGGCTGCTGACAAAGATACATCGACGGCACGGCTCGTCGCTACGGGATGGTCGGATCTGGCGCCATGGCCGCCTCTATAATCCCCGGTATGAGTGACGGCCTCGACCGACTGCTGCACGGCTGGCAGGGTCTCGACATCACCACGGGCGGATCGCGCCCCGGCGACGACACCGTGCGTGCCGACACCGGCCGCGAGCATCGCAAGGGCGTGCCCGAGGTGATCCTGGCCGACCGCAAGCGGCCAGAGGACACGCTGGCCGCCGTGCAGGTCTTCCTGGACGCGCGCGGCCGGGCGATCCTCAGCCGCACGCCGGAGGCGCTCGTCGACCAGTTGCGCGAGCAGCACGCCGACTGCCAGATCGTGGTGCGCGGGCGCTCCGGCATCGTGATCCTCAAGCGCCCGACCTTCCAGCCACCGCGACCGGGCGGGATCGTCGGCGTGCTGACGGCCGGCACCTCCGATATCTCCTACGCCGAAGAGGCCGAGGTGGTGGCCGCCGAGATGGGCTGCACCGTCCGCGCCTACTACGACGTGGGCGTGGCCGGCATCCACCGGTTGGCCGGGCCGCTCCGCGAGCTGCGAGAGCTTGGCGCGGACGTCATCATCGTGGCGGCCGGCATGGACGGCGCGTTGCCCTCGGTGGTGTCTGGGCTGGTGGATGTGCCGGTCATCGGTCTGCCGACGCCCGTCGGCTACGGCCTCGGCGGCGAGGGCGTGGCGGCGCTGATGACGATGCTCCAGACCTGCGCGCCGGGCCTGACCGTCGTCAACATCGGGAACGGGGTGGGCGCCGGAGCCAGCGCCGCGATGATCGCGAATCGGGTGGCCGCCGCCCGCTCATACACGACCAGCACATCTGAGGCGAAGGCATGACCACCAGCGGCGCACACATTCCGGCCGACGACGCCCCTCACGCAAAGCCGCTCGTCATTCAGAAGCTGTTCTACGACGGCACGAGGAGCTACCGCTGGATCGGCCGGGAGATCCACCGCGACGACGAGCAGTTGTTCTTCACGGCGGTCTTCGAGCGGGACGGGCGGGATCTGGGGTACGTCCGCTTCGAGAAGGGCGACGTCTTCTACGAGTGGTACTACTTCGACCGCTGGTACAACGTGTTCCAGGTGTACTCGGCGGCCGGCGACCTGAAGGGCTGGTACTGCAACATCACGGCCCCGGCGAAGGTCGATGGCACCGAGCTGACCTTCGTGGATCTCGCGCTCGATCTCTGGGTCTGGCCGGACCACCGGTATCTCGTACTGGACGAGGACGAGTTCACCGAGCTGGCGGCGAGCCAGTACAGCGCGGCTGACACGTTGGCGGCTCGCAGCGCGATGACGGAGCTGATCGAGCGGGCCGAGGCGGGGACGCTGCCCAGCAGGGCGTTCGTCGGTCCACTGCCACCGCCCGGCCCGACGGGCGGCTGAAACGCATGCCCCGGCGGGTGGCGGTGTCGCTCGGGCTGGGCGCGCTCGTGGCCGGTCTGGGGTGGCAGCGCCGAGCCCTGACCCTCGATGGGGCCATCGCGGCTACGGGTGTCGGGGCGTCGACGTTCGGGTTTGGCGGCTGGCCGGCCAGCCTGGGCCTGATCGCCTTTTTCGTCTCAGGGAGCGCACTCTCCCGCCGCAAGGCCGTGGCCGGCGAGCTGGTCGCGGCCAGGGGCCACCAGCGTGACGCCGTGCAGGTGTTCGCCAACGGCGGCTTCGCAGCGCTTGGCGTGGCGCTGTCGGCGGCGGGCTGCCCGTCCGGGCGGAGTATGGCGCTCGGCGCGCTGGCCGCTGCCGCCGCCGACACCTGGGCCAGCGAGATCGGCGTGCGCTCGCCGTCGCCACCGCGCTCCATTCTGACCGGCGATCCGGTCCGGCCGGGTGTGTCGGGCGGGGTCACGCCGCTCGGGTGGGCCGCGGCCGGGGTCGGCGCGGCGCTGATCGGCGGCGTCTGGGCACTGGCCTCACGGCGACGCTGGGGAACTGTGGTCGCGGCCATTGTGGCGGGCCTGGCGGGGTCGCTGGCGGATTCGCTGGCCGGCGACACGGTGCAGGCGAGCTACGTCTGCGTGGTCTGCGGCGATCCTTCAGAGGCCGGGGGCGCGCACTGCGGAGTGCAAAGACTGCTCGTGCGCGGCGTGCCCTGGATCACCAACGACGTCGTGAACGTGATCGCGACGGGCGTCGGGGCGCTGGCCGGCGCGTCGCTGATCCGCGACCCGTAGTGGCGCATCGGGCGCGCTGCCTACGAGCCGGCCAGCTTCGGGGCCGTCCACCGCATACGTGGTCCGGTGTCGACGAATCCACGCGCCCGGTAGTACGCCTGCGTTGACGCGAACTCAGGGAAGCGCTCGCTCGGCAAGCCGACCTCGACGACCGAGATGTCTTGCTCAGCGCACTGCTGAACGCATGCCTCGAAGAGCGCCCGTCCGACGCCCAGGCCGCGCCCGCCTTCCGACACCCACAACTCCTGGATCAGTGCGTACGGTCCGCGCGTTCTGATCGCGTGCTGGACCGACACGGTCAGAAGGCCGACGACCTCGGACGACCGGCTCGGGACGGCCGGGCAGGCGACGAGCACCCAGCCGGTTGCCGGCCTGTCAAGGAGTGCCCGAAACGCTGCGCCGGCGCTGGCGGCGTCGAGTGTGCGACCCCCAAGCTCCGCGAGGAGCGCGTTGATGCCGTCAACGACCGACGCCTCGTCGGCGGCCGTGGCCGCACGAACGACGATGCCAGCGCGATCCTGGGACATGGCTGCCTACCTCCCAAAGCGGCCAGGCGGGACGACCTCCGGCGGCGCCAGCGATCCGCCGTCGAGGCGAGGTCGCGGATCGAACAGGGGCTTCGGGGCTGGCCCACGCGTGATCTGGCGAATCAGCCCGTAGTCGAGGTTCGGGCTGGCGAGCTGCCGACCGAGGTTGCGGCTGCCCGGGTCGGGGTACCAGACCATGAACGGTCGCGCAAAACGACCGTCGGTGCGCGGGCTCCACGCGCCGCCGGTCGGACGGTGCGGATCGGGCCCGGTCAGCGTGTACTCCAGCACCTTGCCGGCGGCGGCTGGCCAGGGGCTGCTCCCGACAAAGCCGGCTGGCACGTTGTTGTCGACCAGCCAGACCGTCGTCCTGACTCGCCAGAGGTTCGCCTCCTGGGGATCTGGGCCGATCTCGGTCTCGAACTTATAGGCCGGGTAGCTCCAGATCTCCTCGCCGACCGGGCGGTAGGTGAAGACCGCGCCCTTGCGCTCGCCGCCGATCCACGCCGTGACCGCTCTGTGAAAGTCGGCCGGACCGACATCGACCTGTTCGCTGCCGACCGCCCAGGCGGCCGCGTCTGCGAAATGGTAGGAGGTGAGCAGTCCCTTCTGGTCGGCCACGCTGAAGGTCATGCCGTTGACTGTCCGCTCGCGGCTGGGCTCCGGTTCGAGCAGCGCCGCCGCGGCCCACCCGTTGCAGTGGCCGGCCCAGGCCAGCCCGGAGAAGCGGATCTCGGCGCGCTCCCACGCGACCGTCTCAGGGTCAGGCTTGCCCAGTGACTCTACATACCGGTCGTAGCGAGCGAGCGGGCCGTCGAGGTCGAACAGGCGCGGCCCACCGACCACGTCGTTGGCGGGCCACCACCAGCCGGACCAGGGCTTGCGCTGGGCCTCGCCCCCGAACGCCAGGGGCAGCTCGGCGCGCTTCGCATCAGCCGGCGGATCGCCGATATCCCGCAGCGGGCGAAGCTCGGCGCGGCTCTCGGTAGGAAGCCACCGCAGCGCGCCGTTCTGGAACGCTTGAACGACCGTGCCGTTCCAGGTGAAGCGGCGGGTCAGCGGATAGCCCAGCTTTTCGACGCCGCCCTGGGCCTGGAAGGCGTCCCAGAACGGGATGCCGGCCTCGTTGGCGACGCGGTAGCCGTTGCCGTGCTGGCCGGGCGCGGCCTGGGTGTAGAACCAGCCGTTCGGGATCTCGTAGTCGCCGTCGGCGCGGGGCGTGCCGTAGCGCGGAGCGGATGGCTGGGCCTGGGTGGCCGGTGCAGCCCCGAGCACGACGGCCAGCGCGAGTGAGACGGCGATCAGACGCCAGAGGTACCGAGACACGGGCGGATGATACGCGATCCGCCTCGACGAAACGACCGCCGGGCGCGGTCGATGGAGCGTCGGCGCGGACGGTCTGGCAGGCGAAGGGTGCGACGGAGGAGAGTAAGCCAGATTCTGTTTCAGGCGACCATCTATCTGCCCGGCGGTCGCCCGCCGAGCCTCCGATCGCTCGGAGTGCCCTCTACCCCGGCCTCTGCGAGCAGCGTCAACGGCCGTGCTTGAGGTTGCAGCAGGGAGGATTACCCTTTTCACTCCCGCCGTTCACGCCGAGGCGCTTCGGGCGGGCATTGGTCTCTGTGGCTCTAGCTATCGGTTACCCGACCCCGGCTTACGCCGGGCACCTCGCTCTGTGCTGTCTGGACTTTCCTCTCACCCTGCCGAAACAGGGTAAGCGGCCGCCCTTCCTCCGTCGCACCGGTGAGTATACCAGGGCACAAACAGCCCCCGGGCGCCGAAGCGCGCCCGGGGGCGTGAGCCGCTCTTCTGGGTGCACGGCGCCGCCAGCCGGATCAGGCCGATCGCGCGGCCAGCCGCTTCATGCCGCGCGTGATTCGATACGCGACGATGACGGCAGCCGGGATGATCAGCGGAATCGCTGCGAAGCACACCCCGGGCTGCTCCCCCGGCTCCTGCCGCTGAAGAACCTGCTGCCCCAGCGCGAGCAGCGCTGCGGAGACCTCTGACACAGTCTCCTCCTACTTTTTCAAGGTCAAAGTCAGGGCCGGCACGAACGCGCCCTGTCCTGCGACTGCCAGGATACTGACCTGTCGGGCGATTGCGCCAGCTACCTCGCGGAACGCGGCTGCTTCGGGTGAGTCCGGGTGCGTCACCACCACGGGCCGACCCTGGTCGCCGCCCTCGCGGACGCGCTGCTGCAGCGGCACTTTGCCCAGAAACGGCACCCCGAACTGGTTGGCGATCTTCGTACCGCCGCCCTCGCCGAAGATGTCGTGGCGCTCGTTGCAGCCCGGGCAGATGAAGTAGCTCATGTTCTCGACGACGCCCAGCAGCGGCACCTCAAGCTGGCGGAACATCGCCATGCCCTTGGACACGTCCTGCAACGCCACATCCTGTGGCGTCGTGACGATGACCGCGCCGGACAGCGGGATCAACTGCGAGAGGCTGAGCGGCGCGTCGCCGGTGCCGGGCGGCAGGTCGATGACGAGGTAGTCCAGGTCGCCCCAGTCCACATCGCGCAGGAACTGCTGGATCGCGCCGTGCACCATCGGCCCGCGCCAGATGACGGGCTTGTCCTCGTTCAAGAAGAACCCGATGGACATCAGGCGGATGCCGTAGCTGCGGCAGGGGATGATCTTGCCGCCCTCACTCTGGAGCTGCGGCTTCTCCTTCAGGCCCATCATCAGCGGGATGTTCGGGCCGTAGATGTCGCCGTCCAGCAGGCCGACCTTCGCGCCGGTGTCGGCCAGGGCCAGCGCCACGTTCACGCTGGTGGTCGACTTCCCGACGCCGCCCTTGCCACTCGCGACGGCGATGACATTCTTGACGTTCGGGATCAACTGCTCGTTGCCCATGCCGCGCCCGGTCCGCGTCGAGGCGTCCATCGCCACGCTGACGCCGCCAACCCAGGGGATCGCACGGACGGCCTGCTCGCTCTGCTCCTTCAAGGTGTCGCGGACGGGGCAGGCTGGCGTGGTCAGGACGATAGCAAAGCTGACGCGGTCACCCTCGATCTTCAGATCCTGGATCATGCCCAGCGAGACGAGATCGCGGTGGAGATCCGGGTCTTGAACGGTGCGCAGGGCGCGCAACACCTCTTCTCGGCGGGGGTCCGTCGCCATGAACAGTCTCTCCTCTAGAGCGTGCGGCTCGTGGGCAGCACGTGTGGGACGTGCACAGAGCAGCACGGGATAGCCTGAAGGGAAATGTCGGCGCGGCGGTGAGAGCCTGCGCCTCCGGTATTGTACCAGGGGCGCAGAAAACCAGGAGCAATCTACTCGGATTTTCCCGCGCCGATGGTTTCGAGCATGTCCCAACGGCTGATCAGGCTCCAGAGTGCCTCTGGCGCAGGCTGCACGGCGCGGTCGAAGACCTCGGCGAAGCGGCGCACCAGGCTGACCTGGACGGCGTCGAGAGGCGGGGCGCTGCCGAGGAGGCGCTGCATCGACGTGACGCCCAGGTCGCCGATGCCGCACGGGTCGATCAGGCCGAAATGGTCGAGGTTCGGAGAGACGTTCAGGGCAAAGCCGTGCATGGTGATGCTCTTGCTGACGGCCACGCCGATGGCGGCGATCTTGCCGCTGAGCAGGCCCTCGCCGGCAAAGACGCCGCGATTGGCAGCGTCCCGGCGCGCCACGATCCCCCAGTCAGCCAGGGCACGGGAGATCATCTCTTCGAGACGCCAGACGTAGGTCGGGGCGTCGCCGGCCAACTCCCGCAGTTTCCCGATAGGGTACCCGACGATCTGCCCCGGCCCGTGGTAGGTGACCAGCCCCCCGCGATTGGTCTCGTGGACGGCGATGCCCTCGGCGTCGAGCGCGTCCCGGCCGACGAGGATGTCGTCGCGGCTGCCGCGCCGGCCCAGCGTGATGACCGGCGGGTGCTCGACCAGCAGGAGCAGGTCGGGCACGCGGCCGGCGTCACGCTCCTCCAGCAGCCGCCGCTGCAGCTGATAGGCCGCGCCGTACTCGACGCGGCCCAGGTCCAGGAGCCAGACGGGGGGGCGTGGGTCATGGGTCATGGGTCATGGGTCATGGGTCATGGGTCATGGGTCATGGGTCATGGGTCATGGGGAAAGTATGCAAGTTCCAATTGTCATCCTGAGCGCAGCGAAGGACCTCACCCGCTGACCGTCAACGTTCGCGCTATCTGCTGCCCCTCGACGTTTGCGTCAGCGGTCAGCAAAGCGTCTGTCATCCTGAACGAGCGAGCTTGCGAG
>JADZEM010000005.1 GCA_020850535.1 Chloroflexota bacterium | reverse complement strand
GAGCAGCCCCACGAGGCCAAGAAGCAGCCCAAGGGCAGCCAGATTCGGGTCGGTGGGCTGGCTGGTGGTGGCGGCCAGGTAGGTCAGGTTGGCGACGGCGGCAGCCATGAGCAGTTGGAACAGGATCTTGGGCGTCCCGACGTCGCGAGCCTGGCGGATGCCCAACTGGACCAGTCGGGCGATGCGGTGTTCGACCGTCTGGCGACGGCGCCGATACTCCGCGAAGGCCGGGCTGGCCTGGAACGCGCGGGCCTCCTGCAACAGTCGTTCTTGTGGATGGACGCTGACGGTGCGCCCGCCACCCCCACGGACGCACTGGGCGCGGAGCGGACACGCGGCGCAGACGGCCGCCGCGAAGCGGAACTGCCCGCCGCCGGTCGGGCTCGGTTTGAAGTCCTGGGTGGTCTGGCCCGCCGGGCAGGTCGCGCTGCCAACCTCCAGGTCAAGCACGAAGGCGGTCTTGGGGAAACAGCCCTGGTTCGACGGGTTCGGGACCTTCGCCACGAGCGTCCGCCCGGCCTCGGCGAACGCCTGCCGGGTCTCGCCGCTGCCGTAGGCGCAGTCGCCCATCGTCTCGTCGACCACGCAGCCGGTGTTCGCCTCGGTCTGCTCAATCAACTCCAGCGCACCCTCGGCATCCGGCGCATTCCCTGCCAGCACCGCCACCGCCGTGATGATCGGCTCGTCGGTGTCGACGGCCACGGCCGCCTTGTGCCCGTTGAACCGCTTGCTCGCGCTCTTCCGTCCGTGCCGCATCTCCGGATCATGCACCGACAGCAGCCGATCCTTCGCTACCCCCTCCTTGATGGCTGGCCCATCCTCCCGACGCTCGACATCCTGGACCAGCACCCGACTCAGCAGGCCGGCTGCCTCCAGCAGCGCCGTCTCACCTGCGCTCCCCGCCTCCAGCCCGGTCCGCGCCACCCGCGCTTGCTCCAGCAGCCGATCGGCGTCGGCGACGATCTCCCTCAGGAACCGCCGCCGCTCGCTGGCGTCGCTCCAGTCGATCTCGGCCGTCCCCTTCAGGCTGGTCTGCCCCACGTACCGCCCGTACCCGTGCGCCTCGGCCCACGCCGCCAACGTCTGGCCCGCCAGCTTCGCCAGCACCCGCGCCAGCTTGACGATCCCATCCCCAAGCAGGTTGTAGGTGTCCTTCACCGCCCCCCGCCCCAGGATGTTGGTCGTGTCCAGCGCCACCTTCAGCTTCCGCTTCTCGCCAGTCTTGGTCCGAAACTTCCCTCGCCGCTTGGCCAGCTCCAGGCTCGTCCGAAAGATCGCCGCCTGCTCCTCATGCACGATCAACTGCGCCCGAAACTCCTGCAGCGTGCTCTTCGCAAACGGCCGTGTGTCCAGCTCCACCCCCAGCGCCACCTTCCAGCGAAGGTCGTCGTCCGCTCGTTGCTTCGCTTCGTCGTCCGACACCCCGTCGTACGTCTGCAGCACCAGCGCCACCGCCAGCAGGCTCGGCGGCACGCTCGGCCGTCCGTTGTCGAGCACGTACAGCCCGGCGAACGCCTCGTCCCGAAACAGCTCCCCCCGCTGGCTCGCCAGCCACCCGTAGAAACTGTCCCGACCCACGAATGCTCCGTACGCCGTGTCCGCCTCGAACAGTCCCCGTTGTGGACCACGCTTCCCGAGCATCCCGCGCCCCTCGCTCACCAGACGGTTTGCTCCATCCTACCCGGCCGGCCTACCTCTCCGGTAGTCCCCTTTCCGGCCGGACTTCTAGAGTTCCTTGTGCAGCAGCACGCGCGTCACCTTGATGTCGAGGTGCTCGGCGACGCGCAACATCGCGTGGTTGTCTGCCCAGGTCGCGCCCTCCATCACCGAGAGCCCCTGGCCCCGTGCCCAGTCGAAGGCCGCCCGGAGCAGCGGCAGCGCTGCTCCGCGCCGCCGGGCCTCCGGGGCGACATAGAGATCGTCCAGGTAGGCGATGGCGTCGTGCGGGGGGCGGGCCGGGGCATCGCCGCCCCAACCGAGCCGCGCGCGCATGCCGCCGAGCCGCGCCGCGACGCCGCCGAGCCGCGCCGCGATGCCCTCCCGCCAACCGAGCGTGTGGCGACCCCGCCGCACGATGCGCAGCGTGCAGAACCCGTAGAGCCGCTGACCGTCGGCCGTCACCAGCACCGCGCCGGTCGGGCGAGTCAGCGCGTGCGCCACGGTACGGCGGCTCGCGGCATGGCTCGGCGGCGGGCGGTCGACGAGAAACGCCAGGATCTCCTGCTGGTAGCAGAGATGCAGCCGGGCCAGCGCATCCAGGTCGGCCATGGTGGCGCGGCGGATGCCCAGCCCGACGCCCAGACCGGGCGGACGCTCAATCGTGGACGACATCGACCAGCCCCTCGGCCAGCAGCTCCTGCGTCAGGCGCTGTACATCGTGCGCGGCAACGTCGGGCTCGACGTCAAACGCCGCCACCACACGCGCGGCCAGCCCGTCGAGGTCGAGCCCGTCGGTCAGCCCGGCCCAGATCAGCGAACCGGTGGCGTTCAGCGTGAAGCTCTGACGCGTCAACAGGTGGACGACCACTGTGTCGCCGTTTGGCAGTCGCTCGCTCACGGCCTTCGGATGCGGCCGGAGACGCAATGGCCGAGTCATCATGGGAGACGCTCGGCCGTCGGGTACGGGGCGACGCCGTGCGAGAAGGCTGCGACGGTGTCCCGGACGGCCGCGGCGACGCGGTCGGGCTGCTCCAGCACGTCGGCTCCCAGGACCATGCGGCAGCGCTCCGCCTGAGTCACCAGCCGACGTACTGTGGCAAGCTGGTCCGCGGCGCGCTCACGGTCCTCGGTCGCAATCGACATCTGCCCGAGCAGCCGATGAAACGCCGTTGTCTGGTCGAGCGGCTCGAGTGTGGTGACCTCGGAACGGCCGATCTCGGGGAACAGGAGGACGGCCGGCGCACAGGCCGACGCCGACTGTCCAGGGTAGATCTCGTCGAGGTCGAGCAGCAGCTTGCCGTCGGATTGGAGCACGCCCGACGCAAGCTGGCGCGCAAGCTCGGGGTACCGCCGCGCCGTCGGCAGCCCGCACGAGAGACTGCGGCGCACTCCCCACGCCGTCGCGCCGTCGTTGGCCGCCGACCCCGAGCGGGCGAGCACGATGGCGTCGTCGGCCACGAAGCGCCAGCCGCTCCGCACCAGGCAGAGCGTCAGGGTGCTCTTGCCGGCGCCGGAGTCTCCGACGACCAGCAGGCCCGCCGGGACATCGTCCCCCAGGTGAGGAGTGGCGAGGGCGCTGGCGTGCAGACCGTAGCGGCGACGGGCCGGCAGCAGCGCCAGCAAGACGACCAGGAGGAGTCCACGCTGTGCCAGCGGTGGACGCTGCCAGAAGTCCGGGCCGAGCCGTCCGCTGGCCTCGCCGGCGCGGTCGTCGACCGCCACGACCGCGTCTCCGAGGCTGAAGTGGAGGCCGGACGCCGTCTGCCAGACGCGCAGCTCCGAGCCGGTTGGCACTTCGGTGGCGTGCTGGCCACCGGGCAGTGGCGGCGGCTCATCGGCCATGCGAAGCCGCAGCGCGCCCCGTTCTGCGCCCCGGTCCGCGCCCCGGTCCGCGTCCGAGGCAGTCGCCGGCTCGACGGCGAAGAATCGCCGGAGCAGGCCGACGAGGCGGGGCAGCTCGGCCGGGCGTGATGGCCGGATCACCAGCGAGCAGCCGGCAAGGCGGCCATACCAGCCGAGACGCTCGGGGTCGCGCTGGCAGTCAGTGACAGGGTCTTGCGGCAGCATCCGCTGTGTAGGCATCGTGCTTGAATCCGGGCTGGCCAGCAGATGAGGACGCCGCACGCCGGGGCCGGGTGCGTTGAGGCCGAGTGCGTTGAGGCCGGGTGCTCGGGGCGACGTTCTCAGGCGCGCCGATCAGGGGTTGAACGAGCCGCCGCCGAGGGTGTGCCGCTGCACCGGACCGTGCCGCACCAGCAACGGTGCGACATATGGCGCCTTCGTCGCCCGATCCTCTGTGCTGGCTCGCGGCGACTCCTGCTCGTGTGAGGGGCCGTCTGCGCCGTCGTTCAGCGTCGGGTGCTGCCGCTCGTGCAACGCGCTCATCGTGCTTCTCCCAGGCATGGGAATGAAGCAGTCGGCGGTGGATGGCCGACTGTTCGTGCAGCCAGTGTCGCCGGGCGCTTCAGGTACGTCAATCCTCAAGATGCGTAGTCGCAAGGCCACGCCATCGTACGCGGTGCTGACCCGGGGTCTCCCGTCATCATCCTCCGGCCGCGCACGGCCGGCCACCGTTGCTGGGCTCGCCTGTTGGTCTGCTGACAGTTGCTCCGCAAGGGGATGGCGCTCGGGATGCGACACGCTATGCTGTTGCACGGGGGTAGGCCGGTCATGAGGCTGTGGTCGGGGCGGGGACGTCACCATCGGCGGCGTGCGACTGCGCGACGGCTGGGTCGGGCCGGGCGGGCGCTGCTGCTGTGCCTGCTGGTGGTGCTGACGGGCATCGCCAGCGGCGCGCCGGCCAGCGCCGCCGTGCCGCTCTTTCCCGCCACGCCGGCGCTGCCCCAGGCCCGCCCGGCGAGCTGGCCGCCGTTCCTGATCGGCGCAAGCTACCAGGGGCCGGCCGCACGGGCATGGCGCGGCGACTACTGGGCCTGGTGGGCCGATGACCTGTTCGATCCGGCACTGGTCGAAGCAGACTTTGCCCGCGCCAACAGCGCCGGCCTGAACACCTTGCGGCTGTTCGTGCAACTGGACCTGATGCGCGACATCCGGGCCGAGAAGTGGACCAAGCTCGACACCGTCCTGGATCTCGCGGATCGGTACGGGCTGCGGCTGATCGTGACGCTGGCGGACTGGGAGGAGGCGCGCATCGCCCAGGTGGCGCGCATCGACGCGGCCATCGCCGGGCGCTACGCCGGCCGCAAGACGATCCTGGCCTACGACCTCAAGAACGAGCCGACGTTCTGGATGATCCAGGCCGCCTCCTACCCTGGCGACAAGAAGCCGCCGCTGCTCAGTCGACGGCTGCTGGACCGCTACGGCGAGCAGGCCGCCAATCACTTCATCGTCGCGTTTCGGGCGTCAGAGGAGGGGCAGCGCGGGCCGCTGGCGATCCCCGAGCGCTTCAGCGAGGACGAGGCCTACGTCTACCATAACAACTGGATCCTGTCGTACAAGCTGTCGCTCGAAGCGACGGACTGGTCAAAGAAGACGGGGCGCTCGGACCTGGAGTTCTTCGGCGCGCCGGAGGCTGCCCGCTGGAAGCCGTTCCTGGAGGCGCTCGACGCGACCTACCGCGCGTGGCTGGAGCCGCGCGTCACCGCGATCCGCAAGGCCGATCCGGCTGCCGCGCTGACCATCGGGCACCACGATCCGCTGATGGCCGCGCTGCCCGGCAACAGCGTGCTCGACGCGATCAGCCTGCATCGGTACAGTCCACCGACGCCCGACGGGCTGGCCGATCAGCGGCGACAACTCCTGGTGCTGCGGGCGCTCTACCCTGACAAGCCCGTGCTGCTCGGGGAGTTCGGGCACCGCGCCACCGAGATCGGCGACGAGCGCGCCGCCATCGAGGAGTCAGCGACCTGGCTGCAACTGCTCAACGAGGGGTTTGCTGGTGGCCTCAAGTGGATGTTGAACGACACCCGAGACGGCACCGACACGATGGGCATGTTCAGGATGGACGGCTCGCCACGCCCGGTGGCCCACGCGGCAGCCTTGATCTCAAAGCTGGCGCTGGCTGCTGACCCGGCGGCGACCCCGACGCTGACGATTGCTGCCGACGAGTCTGGCGGCTCCTGCTACCGCTTTGCGCGGGGCGACCTGCTGGCGGTGGGCGGACGTTGCACGGCATCCGGCGCGCCGATCGATCTGGTGGACGGTATGCGCCAGGTCTTCGCGGCGCGCACGGCGGACGGCAGCTACGTCGTCGGAGTGACCGCGCCGACCCGCCTGCTGTTCCGAGGGCCGGTGACTGGTGGGGCGGCCCGCTGGACGCTGATGGCCGAGGGTGCGGCGCTGGTGACGCTCCAGCCGAGCGGGTCCAGCCCGGTCGCCATCGACCTGGAGCCGGGCCGGACCTACCAGCTGGTGCCAACGACCTGAATCATGGCCAGGGCGCTGCAAAGGGTGCCGTTATCCGGGCGATGCGCCCCGGTCAGGATTGTTGCACTTCAGATGCGCGGCGGCGGCGCTCCAGCAGCTTGACGATCTCGGAGCCGATCCACGGCACTGGCGACAGCCCGAGCGCCAGCAGCCAGCTCCACACGTCGAGCGGCGCGGTGTGGAACAGCTCCTGCCCGACCTCGGTGTAGAGCAGGGGGATCAGCGTCCCGACGCCCAGCACGATGGATAGCACCAGCGTCCGGTTGGAGAGCAGCGGCAGTGGGAGCACGGAGCCGAGCGTCGAGCGCTGCGCCCAGCCGATGAACAGGTGCCCGACGATGAGGGTTGCGAAGGCCGTCGTCTGGGCGGTGGCGAGGTCGTCGGGGAAGCGCCCGAGCGTCACCACCAGGGCGATCAGGCTGATGGCCGCCAGCAGGACGCTGGGGACGAGCATCAGCGGCATGATCCAGCGCGGCAGGAACGGCTCGCCGCGCGCCCGTGGGGGGTGGCGCATGACGCCCGGCTCGGCCGGCTCCATCGCCAGCCCGATGGCCGGCAGGGAGTCCGTGACCACGTTGATCCACAGGATCTGGATCGCCTGGAACGGCAGCGGCAGGCCGGCCAGCATCGCCACCAGGATCGTCAGTACCTCGCCCACGTTGCCTGAGACCAGATAGATGATCGTCTTGCGGAGGTTGGCGTAGATGGTCCGCCCCTCCTCGATGGCCGAGACGATGGTGGCGTAGTTGTCGTCTGCCAGGACGATGGCCGCTGCCTCCTTCGAGACGGCGGTTCCGCGCTGCCCCATCGCGACGCCGATGTCGGCCAGCCGCAGGGCCGGGGCGTCGTTCGCGCCGTCGCCCGTCATCCCCACCACCTCGCCGCTCGCCTGAAGCGCCCGCACGATCTCGACCTTCTGCTGCGGCGCGACGCGGGCGCAGATCGCCACGTCTTCGGTGGCTCGCTGGAGCGCCGGGCCGTCAAGCTGGGCCAGCTCGATACCGGTCAGGATGCGGGACTCTCCCTCGTGGATCAGGCCCAACTGCAGGCCGATGGCCTGCGCCGTGACCGGGTGATCGCCGGTGACCATGATGGTGCGAATACGAGCGTCGTGGGCCTCGGCCAGGGCGGCCCGGGCCTCCGGGCGCGGCGGATCCATCAGTCCGAGGATGCCGAGCAGCGTCAGTTCGCGTTCGAGGGCGTCGCCGGCCCGCGCCGGATCGTCGGCGCACGCATCCTCGTCGGAAGCCTGCATCGGGCGGCGGGCTAGCGCCAGCGTACGCAGCCCTTGTCGCGCCAGCGTCTCCAGATCGGCGTGTACCTGAGACAGGGCGTCGGACGTCAGGGCATGCTCTCCGTCGGCCGTCAGTTGCCGCGTGCAGAGCGCCAGCACCACGTCCGGCGCGCCCTTGACGTAGATCGTGCCGCCATCTGGCTTGCAGTGGACCGTCGCCATACGCTTGCGCACCGAGTCGAACGGGATCTCGTGGGTGCGCGGTGCTTCGTCGCGCAGCAGGGCCACCTGGATGCCAAGCCGCTGCGCCAGGTGCAGGAGGGCGCGCTCGGTCGGGTCACCGGCCGACGCCGATCCGTCCTGTGCGTTGTTGCAGAGCACGGCTGCGACGAGCAGGTCCGGCAGGGCCGGCGCGGTGGTTGGATCGACCTGGGTCGTGCCCTCGTGGACGGTGCTGCCCGAGACGGCCAGCGCCCGGCCATCTACCAGGATCTCGGTCACCTGCATCTCACCCAGCGTCAGCGTGCCCGTCTTGTCGGTGCAGATGACGGTGGCCGAGCCGAGCGCTTCGACGGCCGCCAGCCGCCGCACGATGGCCTGCCGGCGCGCCATCCGCTGCACGCCAAGGGCGAGCACGATGGTGACGACGGCCGGCAGTCCCTCTGGGACGGCGGCCACCGCCAGGCTCAGCGCGACCAGGAACAGGTTCTCCAGCGACTCGCCGCGCGCCAGCCCGAGCAGGAATACGGCGACTGCTGCGCCCACGGCCAGCAAGGACAGGAATCGCGTGAGCCAGTCCACCTGCCGTTCGAGCGGGGTCTGTGGCGGCGCGCTCGACGCCAGCGACGCGGCGATCAGCCCCATCTCCGTCTTGAGGCCGGTGGCGGTCACGACCAGCTCGCCGTGGCCGCCGGTGACGGCGGTTCCCTGGAACGCCATGCTGACACGGTCGCCGGGCACCGCGCCCGGCTCGGCCAGGGCTGCGGGGTCCTTCTCAATGGGCAGCGACTCGCCCGTGAGCGTGCTCTCGTCCACCGTCAGCGAGACGGCGGAGATCAGCCGTCCATCGGCCGGGACCACGTCACCCGAGCGGACCAGCACGATGTCGCCGCGCACCAGATCGCGCGCCAGCAGATCGTGCTCGTGGCCGTCGCGCCGGGCGCGTGCCTGGGCCGGCGTCATCTCGCGCAGGGCTGCCAACGCCTGCTCGGCGCGGGCCTCCTGCACCGCGCCAATCGCGGCGTTGATGATGAGGATCGCCAGGATGACCACGGCGTCCTTGGCATCCCCCGCGAGCAGCGAGATGATGGCGGCGACGACGAGCAGCAGCACGATGGCGCTCTTGAACTGGCGAATCGCCAGGGTGAGCAGTCCCGGTGGCGTCTCGACGTTGAGTTGATTCAGGCCGTCGCGGAGCAGCCGGGATTCGGCCTCAGCGGAGGAGAGGCCGGCGCTCGGCTCCACCCCGAGACCCGTGAGAACGTCGTCGGCGGAGCGGCTGTGTGGCGGAACTTCCGGCGATGGACTGATGTGAGTCTGCTCTGATCGCTCCTGCACGCTGGTGGATCCGCGCTGCATATTCATGGACTTGTGTAGACCGTCCTCGACAGCCTCAGACGGAGATCTGCTCGCGTTGCTCCGTCTCAGACTCGTCGGTTGAGGCAGGCATGGCGGGCCGCACCAGCAGGAGCGGCGCCTGCACGTGTTGGAGGACATCCATGGTCACGCTCTCCAGCATCAGGCGGGAGAGCGTCCCGCGCCCGTGGGTCGTCATCACCACGAGCGCTGCTGGAAGGGCGTTGGCGAGCCGGACGATGGCGTCGGCCGGCTCACCGACATCGACCTGAACGCGGACCTGGCAGCCCGCCTCCCGCAGTCGGGTTGCGTCAGCTTCGAGCGGCGCGCGGATCAGATCAGGCAGGCTGGGCTGGCCGCGCCGCCACGGCAGCGAGAGGGGGCCGCTCGCCTCGTCGCCCGGTTCGAGCGCCCGCAGCAGCACGATCTCGGCGCCGAGCGCCCGCGCAAGCTCCTGGGTCAGCCCCAGCGCGCCGGCGGCGAAGGCCGAGCCGTCCTGTGGCGCGATCACCGTCAGCGGCGTGTCGGTGTGCCAGCGCGGCTCGGACAGGCGGGAGACGAGCAGCACCGGGATGGTGACGTGCCGCAGCACGGCCTCGGCCACGCTCCCGTGCAGCAGGCGGCTCAGGCCGCCTCGCCCGTGGGTGGACATGACCACCAGATCGACGCGGAGATCCGACACCGCCTGCACGATGGCGGTCCCGGCCGCCTCGTAGACCAGCCAGGTCGAGGCGTTGATGCCCTGCGCGCGGAGGTCGCTGGCGAGATCGCTCAGCTCCATGATGACGTCGAGCTCGGGATCGGGCTGTGCGCCGGACTCCCGCGCCACGTAGGCGTGCAGGAGCACCAGCCGGGCATGAGTCGCTTTCGCCAGCGTGGTGGCGTACGGCAGGGCGTGGCGCGCGAGGTCCGAGCCGTCGAGGGGAACCAGAATTGTGCTGAACATCGCGTCGCTCCCTGTCCGGTACACGCGCCGTACGCGCACTCGTGCTTGCCAGAACGCCTGCGCGCCGTGCGACGGACCGTCGCCGATGACGCCGCGCTCATCGCATTGTGCACCTCCTGGCGGCGCTGTGGACCGTGTCAACGGTCCCGAATGTGGTGTGCCGCCTGTCCCGCGCACGGCGTGCGACTCACCGCGCATTCTTTCCGATCTCTTTACCTGCGATGCTCGCCAGTTTCCCGTACAGCGGCGATCCTGACAGTAGAGAAGGGTCGCGAGAACGTGAGGAACCTGGACCCTATGCCCAGGGGCTGAATGCCCAGGGGCTGACTCAGAGGCAGAGCGACGGGCGTCGCAAGGAGCATCGCGAACATGCCGCTTTCGGATTCAACCATCCAGGTCGTCGTGCTTGAGCTGGGCGACGAGGCCTACGGCATCGAGATCAGCCACATTCAAGAGATCGTTCGCCTCCAACCGACACGCTCCGTCCCGGATGCCCCGGCCGACATCGACGGCATCACCTGCCTGCGCGGCGCGACGCTCCCCGTCGTCGATTTGCGCCGCCGCCTCGGCGTGCGGACCGCCGCTGCCTCGCCGCACAGCCGGCTCGTCGTCACCGATGTCGGTATCGAGACGGTGGCGCTGGTGGTGGACGGTGTCTCCGAGATTCTGAGCATCTCGCCGGACCAGGTTGACGCCCCAGACGCGCTGACCGCCCGCGAGGGCGAGCTGATCCTGGGCGTCGCCAAGGTCAACGGACGGATGATCGTGATCATCGATCCGTACATGCTGCTCGAACAGCGCCGGCCCCTGCTCGAGGCGGTGAGGTGAACGCCGACGCACGTCGCCAGCGGACCGTGCTGATAGCCGACGATTCGGTCTTGCTGCGCTGCGTTCTCCAGGCCATGCTGGAGAGCGCAGGCTACCGAGTGGCGCAGGTTGCCAACGGACTTCAGGCCGTCGAGGAGGCTCGGCTGTCGATGCCGGATGCCGTGCTGCTGGACCTCGACATGCCTGTCATGGATGGTCAGGAAGCGTGTCGGGTCTTGAAGTCCGACCCACAGACAGCGCACCTGCGCATCGTGATGATCAGCGCGCGCATCTTCGAGGGCATGCTCGACTACGCCCATCCCAGCGCCATCGCCGACGCGTACTTGAGCAAGCCGCTGCGGAGATCGACGCTCCTGAACTGCCTCGACGCGCTGCTGGGTGCCACCTGTCGGCACGATCTGCCCGCCTGACGCTCGCGCGGGCCTCACGGGCGTTGGCTGGCATCCCGGAATCCCACCCCCGTCCGTTCCTTGAGTGGGAAATGTGCTGGCGGTGAGCGCCAACGGTCGCGCCTGAGGACTCCAGCTATGCGGTTCACGATGTTTCGCGGTCTTCGCTTCCACCTGCTGCTGCTCGTGCTTCTGGCCTCGGTGCCTTCGTTCATGCTGGTGGCCGGCTTGAGCATCCAGCGGCGTCGCGCTGACACCTCCGAGGTGCAGGCCACCTCGGTTCGCGTTGCCATGCTCGCATCGACCGAGCTGGACAGCCTGATTGCGAGCACGCGTAACCTGCTGGTGGGGCTCTCGCAGGCGCCCGACGTGCGCTCGGCAGGCCCGTCCTGCGAGCGCGTCATGCGAATGGTGCATTCGCAGTCACCCATCTACACCGTGATGGGCGTGGCGATGCCGGACGGCCGTTTCGTCTGCAGCAGCATCCCGTCTCCGGTGGTCGACCTCTCAGACCGTCGCCACTTCCGGGCAGCCGTCGATCAGAAGGCGCTGGGCATCGGGGACTTCGTGATCGGGCGGGCAAGCGGCAAGGCGTCGCTGAACATCGCCATGCCGATCCTGGACGATACGTCCGACGTGATGTCGGTCGTCATCGCGGCCATCGACCTGGAAGCTATCGGGCAGATGGCGGCGCGCGCCAATCTGCCTGAGGGATCGACGCTCAAAGTCCTGGACCCCAATGGGACCGTTCTCGCCGCTTACCCCCCGGGGAACGGCGTCATCGGGCAGTCGATCGCGGAGCATCCGCTGTTCCTGGCCATCAAGTCCAGCGGCGGCGAGGGCGCCACCGAGACGTCCGGCCTGGACGGACGGGCGCGCCTCTACACCTTCCAACCGCTCGCGCCGAGCGAGGCGCGCAGCCCGACGGTGGTGGTCGGCATTCCGACGGAAGTTGCCTACGGCCCGGCGAACCTGATGCTGGCGCAGGGCATCATGGCCCTGATCTTCATCGGCGGGCTGGCGCTGCTCATCGCCTGGCTGAGCGGCGAGGCGATCATCCTCAAGCGTGTCGAGCGCATTCTCCACGCGACGCGCCGGCTGGCAGCCGGCGACCTGGGCGCGCGGACGGGCGTGACCCGGAACGACGGAGAGCTGGGCGAGCTGGCCAAGGCGTTCGACATCATGGCCTACGAGCTGCAGCGCCGTGACGAGGAGCACCACGCCCTGGAGCACTCGCTCGAAGAGGGGCGCTCACGTCTCGAACGGGAGTCTGAGCGGCTGCTGACGCTCCACCGCGTCTCCGCGCAACTGAGCGGCGACACGCTGGACGTGAACACGGTGCTGGATGAGGTGCTGCAGAGCGCGGTTGCGCTCGTCGGCGCTGGCGACGGCGCAACCTTCCACGTCTGGGACGAGGACACGCAGCGACTGCGACGGGTACGTGCCTGGGGTATCCCAGCCGAGCATGCAAGCTTGCCGTTGCGCCCAGGTGAGGGCATCGTCGGGCAGGTCTTCGCGTCTGGCGAGGCGCTGATCGTCAACGACTACCCGGCCTGGAGCGGCGCTGCACCGAGCGGGAGAGCCTCGAAGGTGCGACGGGCGCTTGCCGTGCCGATGCGCCACGCCGGACACCGCATCGGCGTGCTGATGGTCGGGGCGAACGCCGAGGATGAGCGCCCGTTCGACGCCGACGATGTCCGCCTCGTCGGCCTCCTCGCGGATCAAGCCGCCGCCACCCTGGAAACCACGCGCCTGTATGTCGGCATCGCCGCGCAACTCTCGCGGATGCACGCGCTGACGCGGCTGAATCAGGTTATCTTCTCCACGCTCGACCGCAAGACCGTGCTGGCGGAGATCGCGCGGGCCGCCGCCGAGATCTTCGAAGCGCCGTTCGTGGCGTTCTGGGTGCTCGATCCGGAGACCCAGACGTTGAAGTCGCAAGCGTTCTCCGACGACGAGATCGGCCTGGCGCTCCGCTCGCGCACGCTGACCCTCTTCGAGGCCGGCTTCGGCGACTGCGTCCCGGACGCCTGGACACACGTCGAGATCGCCGACGCCGTCGAGGATCAGCGCATCGCGATGCCGTCGTGGTGGGCGCGCCACGGTCTCAAGACCTACTACGGCGTGCCCATTGTCGGAGACGATCGCCAGTTGCTCGGTCTGCTGGCGCTCTACGGCACTGACCGCTTCCACTTCTCCGAAGGCGACCGCGACTTGCTCGACAGCTTCGTGGCGCTGGCGGCCGTGGCCGTGCGTAACGCCTTCCTCTACGAAGCTGAGACGGTGGCCCGGCAGCTTGCGGAGCAGGCCAACCGCTCCAAGAGCGAATTCCTGTCCCGCATGAGTCACGAGCTGCGGACGCCGCTCAACGCCATCCTTGGCTTCGCCCAGATCCTGGGGATGGCCCGGCTGGAGGCCCGCGACGCCGAAGCGGTGGGCCACATCCTCCACGCGGGCAAGCATCTGCTCGGGCTGATCGACGACGTGCTGGACATCGAGCGCATCGAGGCGGGGCGGCTGCCGATCAACCTCGAGCCGCTGCCCGTTGCCGATCTGGTCGGCGAGCTGCTCGACCTCGTGCAGCCGACTGCGAACGGGCGCTCGGTCACGATCAGAACGTACGGGCTGGATGAGCTGTCCGTCCTGGGGGATCGCCAGCATCTGCGGCAGGTGCTCTTGAATCTGCTCAGCAACGCCGTGAAGTACAACCATGAGGGCGGCAGGGTCACGCTGAGCGCCGAGCCGGTCGACGGCGAGCAGGTGAAGCTGGCCGTCCGGGACACCGGTGACGGTATCTCGCAGGAGCGCATGCGCCAGCTCTTCAATCCGTTCGACCGGCTCGGCGCTGAGCGAACGGGCGTCCAGGGCACCGGCCTCGGGCTGGTGATCGCGCGGTCGCTCACTGAGGCGATGGGCGGCGAGATCGGCGTGGAGAGCACCGTCGGCCAGGGTACGACGTTCTGGGTGCAACTGCCCCTGGCTGCCAACGCACGCCCGACGCTGAGTGTCCTCCCACCGACGACGGAAGACCCGGCGCCGGCTCCGCCGACCCTACGGCAGAGCATCCTCTACGTGGAGGACAACCGACCGAACGCCCTGCTGGTTGAGCGGTCGCTGGCGTGGCGGCCACAGGTCCGCCTGCTGACCGCCGAGACGGCCAGCGAGGGACTGGCGCTCGCGCGTGCACAGCATCCACTCTTGATCCTGGCAGACCTGCACCTGCCAGACATGTCTGGCGCGGAGCTGCTGGCCGAGCTGCGGTCTGCTCCCGATACGGCGCACATCCCCGTCGTCGTCCTGAGCGCCGACGCCAACCGCGAGCAGATCGACCGGTTGCTCGCGGCGGGCGCTCACGCCTACCTCACCAAGCCGTTTGACGTGCGTGCGTTCCTGGGCATCGTCGACCGATTCTTGCAGGAGGCGTCGTAGTGGAGAGCCCGCTGTATCGAAGCTCGCACATCTTGATTGTCGATGACGAGCCAGCGAACTGCGCGGTCCTCACGCGCCTGCTCAACCAGCACGGGTTTGGCAACATCCAGGCGACGACCGATCCACGTGACATCCTGGTGTTGATGCTGGAGACGCCGCCCGACCTGATCATGCTCGATCTGCACATGCCGCACCTGGACGGGTTCGCCGTGATGGAGCTGCTCAAGCCGTGGCTCGCCGATGGCCCGCTGCTGCCCATCCTGGTGCTGACCGCTGACGCCACCCGCGACACGCGACTCCGGGCGCTGGCCGGCGGCGCAAAGGACTTCCTGACCAAGCCGTTCGACGCGACCGAGGTGCTGCTGCGTGTCGAGAACCTCCTGGAGACACGTGCGCTGCACACGACGCTGTTTCGCCAGAACGCCCGACTTGAGGAGAAGGTCCAGGAGCGAACCCGTGAGGTCGAGCAGTCTCGCCTGGAGATGCTGGAGCGGCTCAGCACGCTGGTGGAGGCCCGTGACGACCTGACCCACCGTCACATGCTGCGCGTCGGGGAGAACGCCGCGCGGCTCGCGGCGGCGCTTGGGGACAGCGCGGACGCCGTCGAGCTGCTCCGCCGGGCCGCCCCCCTGCACGACGTTGGGAAGGTCGGGATTCCAGACCACGTCCTGCTCAAGCCGTCCCGCCTGACCCCGGACGAGTACGCGGTCATCCGCGAGCACACGCTCATCGGTGCGCGCATCCTCGCGGACAGCGGCTCGCCGGTGCTCCAACTGGCCGAACGCATCGCCCGCTTCCACCATGAGCGTTGGGATGGTGACGGCTACCACGGCGTCGCCGGTGCGGCGATTCCTCGCGAGGCCAGTATCGTCAGCATCGTGGACGTCTTCGACGCGCTGACCCATGTGCGGCCTTACAAGACGGCCTGGCCGCTCAACGAGGCGATCGGCGAGATCAGGCGCCTGGCCGGGCAGGCGTTCGACCCGGAGCTGGTGGCCGTGTTTCTGGAGCTGCACCGCCGTGGCGAGGTGCTGGTGGAGCCGGGCAGCCCGCGCCTGAACGCGCGCGTGGTGGCCTGACCGGCCGCCAGGGTCACGCCAAAACCCAGATGGCACGCATCCGAGGTCGTCAGGGCGATGGCAGCCCGCGGTTCTCAGGTTGGAATTGATGTTGGGCGACGCCTGGGCTACGCTGCCGTCACCTGCTCCAGTGCGGCCAGCAACAGGACGCGCGTCTCGCCGAAGGTGGCCGCCAGCCTGTCGACGCCGGCCTCCAGCTCCGAGCGTTCCTGGCGATCCGCTGCCTGCTCCAGCAGCCGAGCCTCCTCGGTCAGGCGGGCCGCCCCGACGAAGCTGCCGCTGCCCCGCAGACCGTGTGCCGCCCGCGCGACTCGCACAAGGTCGTCGGCCGCAAGCGCCTCCCGCGCCTCAAGGATCAGGCCCTCGGCTTCGCGCAAGAACACGCTGACGAGGCGCGGCACCATCTCCTCAGGATTGGGCAGCTCCTGGAGGGCGTCGAACTCCTCGCGGTCGAGCAGTGGCCGGCTCATGATGCGTGGTCCGTCACGCGGCGGTTGAACATATAGCCGAGGCCGCGCACCGTGATGATGTGGCGGGGCTGCTCCGGGAACTCTTCGATCTTCATGCGGAGGTTCCGAACGTGGACCTTCATCAGCGGGCGGGCCTCCCGCTCAGGGATGTGGTGGCCCTGGATCTCGGCAACGAGCTGTTGGGCGCTCACCATGACGCCCGGCCGTCGTGCCAGCGCTGACAGGATACGCAACTCGGTGGCCGTCAGGTTGAGCGCGCGGCCGTTCCGCTCGACCCGGCCGCTCCCGAGATCGACGGTCAGATCGCCGAGGCGGATGATGCTGGCGCGCGGGCCAGCCGCCCGCCGCATCACCGCTTCGACGCGCGCCACCAGCACCGCCGGCGAGAACGGCTTGACGAGGTAGTCGTCACCGCCGGCCCGCAGTCCCTTGACGATGTGCTCCTCGTCTCCGAGCGCGGTCAGGAAGATGACGGGCAGCTCCTGGCTCTCGCGCAGGCGCGAGCAGAGCTCCCAGCCGTCCATCCCAGGGAGGCGTACGTCCAACAGCGCGAGATCAGGTCGCTCCTCGGCGGCGATCTGGAGCGCCGTCTCGGCGTCCGCGGCGTCCCGTACGGCGTACCCGGTCGCCTGGAGCGCCACACAGATCAACTGGCGGGTGAACGCTTCATCCTCGACGACCAGAATGGAAAGAGGTCCACTCATGGCTCGCTCCTATCACTGGCCGGGGGCACTGGCGCCACGGGAGGCGGCGTGCTGACTCCCGCGGCGCCCCGATCCTGACCTCGTGTGTGCCTCCGCGCATCACCGTCCCCGCGCTGGCCGGGTCGCTGGTGGGACGTGTGGCGTGCTATGCTGTTCATGCCTCTGCGCCTGTCGCCGGGGGGCCGCCGACCGGCAGCTCCACCGAGAATGTCGAGCCGTGGCCGCGCCCCGGGCTCTCAGCCCAGATGCGCCCGCCGTGCAGCTCCACGAGCTGCTTCGCAATGTACAGGCCCAGCCCCGAGCCAGGGATACCCTCGCGCTCGACCGTGCCGACCCGCTGGAATCGCTGAAAGAGGCGGTCGATGTCGGTGCGGTCCATGCCGAGGCCCTGGTCCGTGACCGTGAACGTGACGTGCCCATCCGTCTTGCACACGGCCAGCTCGACGCTGCCGCCGCCCGGCGAGTACTTCAGGGCATTGCCGACGAGGTTGGTGATGATGCGGCGAACCTTCTCGGCGTCCGCGGTGAGCTGCGCCGTGTCGCCAGTGAAGCGCCGCACCAACCGGTGTCCGTTGGGGCCGGCCTCGAAGGGCAGCAGCGCTCGATCCGCGATGTCGTAGGCATCGATCGTGCGCAGGGACAGCCCGACGCGCCCGGCGTCCAGGTGGGAGACATCCAGGATGTCGTCCACCAGCTCGGCAAGACGCCGCGCCTCGTTGTGCAGGACCTCGGTCCAGCTGGTACGCTCGGCCTCGGCGACGCCGCTGTCGAGCAGCAGCTCCGAGAAGCCGAGCAGCGACGAGAGCGGCGTGCGCAGCTCGTGGGACACGGTGGCGATCAGCTCCGACGCCATCCGGTCCCGTTCGCGCTGGGCGGCCAGGCGCGCGACTTCGTCGGCCAGCCGTCGCCGTCCGGTGACATCGGTGCTCAGGCCGTCGATCCGGACCGGCCGGCCCGTATCGTCGCGGGTCATGCGCGAGCGCGTCTCCAGCCAGCGCACCTCGCCGTCCGGCCGCACGATCCGGTGCTCGACATCCAGGCGACCCATGATGCGTAGCTTCGAGAGCCAGCCGCCGGCGACGTCGCGCTCATCGGGGTGCAGATACTGCAGCCAGAAGGCGGCTGCGCCATCGCCGACGGGGATGACGCGCCCGAGCACCGTCTGCGCGGCCTCGCTGACGTAGATGAGCTGCCCCTCAGGGTCCGCCGCCCAGACGATCTGATCCAGCGAGTCGAGGACCGTCTGGAGCTGGCCCTCGAGCATGTCGGTGCGTTTGCGGAGCGCCCGGTGCAGGCGGCGCGTGCGGAGCTGATGCTCGACCCGCAAGGCGACCTCGACGGCATCCACCGGCTTGGTCAGGAAGTCGGTGGCCCCGGCTGCCAGCGCCCGCCGCCGTGCCTCCACGGTGACATCCGCCGTCAGGACGACAATCGGGAAGTAGTCATCCGGTGGGAGCCAGTCCCGCAGCAGCTCCAGGACCGCGAACCCATCGAGGTGCGGCATGTGCAGATCGAGCAGCAGGATGTCCGGCTCAAGCTCCAGGAAGGAGAGCAGCAGCTGACGTGGATCGGTGATCGAGATGATCTGCCCGTAGCCATACGACTCGAGCAGACGCGCCAGCATATGGACGTTCGCCGGCTCGTCATCCACGATCAGGATGCGCGCGTGTGGTTGGGCCGGCGACACGATGGCGGGCGTCTGGCTCATCGTCTGCTGCTCACGCTCCAGTGCCATCATCTCGCCCGATCATCCCCGCTCAGAGAGGAAACTCCCTGGGGAAACCATGTGCCCTTTTTGCACGATCCCACATCGTCTAACGCGCCGGACAATCGGTCTGGGACGCCTTGTTCAGAGGTTGTTCAGAGACTGACATGATGGCGTCGGGACGTGTGCGCGGCACGTCTCGACGCCATCATGTGGAGAGCCTACCGGCGAGCGCCCAGCGGACGAGGCGCATCAACGGCTGTCACGCGAATGCGCGCATCCACAATGTAGGCACCGGTCTCCAGCACCTTGACGGGGTTGCAGTCCATCTCAGCCAGTTGCGGCACGTCTTCGGCCAGTGCGCCCAGCCGCCTCAGGATGTCCTCAAGCGCCGCCACGTCCGCCTTCGATGCGCCACGGTAGCCGTTGAGCAGCGGATAGGTCCGGAGCTCCCGGACCATGCCGCTGACATCCTGCTCGGAGAGCGGGAGCAGCCGCACTGAGACATCCTTGATCAGCTCTGCCGTGACCCCGCCAGCGCCGCAGGCCAGGACCGGGCCGAAGCTTGGATCCTGCACGAGGCCGACGATCATCTCGACGCCGCCGCTGACCATCTGCTGCACGACGTAGCCGGTGGGGGCCTGTCCGGCAGCCGCCAGCCGCTCGCTCATCGCCAGGGCGGTCTCGGTGACCTCGTCCTTGCCGCTCAAATTGAGCTTGACGGCTCCCGCGTCCGTCTTGTGGAGCAGCCCCGGCGCGATGCCCTTCAACGCGATGGGCACGCCGAACTCGTCGGCCGTCTGCGCCGCCTCCTGGATCGTCGAGACGACCCGCTGCTTCGCCTGGGGCAGCCCGTAGCAGTCCAGCAAGGCGGCAACCTCATCTGGCTCAAGCCAGCCGCCGCCCCGTCCGAGGGCCGTTGCCACGAGCGCCGCCGCCTCGTCCCGGCGGATGTCATCCGGGCGGCTGGCTGGGATCGGCGGGGCGGCCTTCCACGCGCCGTAGCGGGCCGCCCGCGAGAGCGCGATAGCAGCCGGCTCGGGCGAGGAGAAGATCGGCACGTCTACCTGATCGGCTGTTGCGCCGGGCACCTGGTCGGCGCACATGAAGACGGCGAGGACCGGCTTCTTGCCGGCCAGGTTGCGAGACGCCGCGCGGATCTCACGGGCGACATCCTCAAGCTGTACCGAGAGCGGCTGGATGAAGATCGCCACGACGGCGTCGATGCCCGGGTCGGCGGCCACCATCTCGATGGCTTGCCGGTACTGGTCGGCGCTGGCGGCCGCCAGCATATCGACGGGGTTCACGGCGCTGGCCTCGGCCGGCAGCAGCGCCTTCAGGGCCGCCGTCGTCTCGGGTGAGAGCGGCGGCACGACCAGCCCCTCGGCCTCGCAGGTGTCGGCGCAGAGGATGGCCGGCCCGCCTACGTTCGTCACGATGCCGACGCGCCCGCCCATCGGGACCGGCTGCTTCGCCAGCAGCGTCGCGATGTCGAACAGGCTGTCGATGGTGTCCGCGCGGATGACGCCCGCCTGCCGGAAGAGCGCGTCCACCGTCACATCCGAGGCCGCGATCAGCGCGCCCGTGTGCGAGGCTGACGCGCGCGCCCCGGCCGAGGACCGGCCGCTCTTGATCGCCACAATCGGCTTGCTCTGAGCCACCCGCCGGGCGATCCGCCCGAACTTGCGCGGGTTTCCGAACGACTCCAGGTACAGCAGGATCACGTCGGTCTCGGATGCGGACTCCCAGTACTGGAGCAGGTCGTTGCCCGAGATGTCTGACTTGTTCCCCATCGAGACGAAGTCCGAGATGCCGATGCCACGCCGCTTCGCCTCCTGGATCGCGGCCAGCCCGAGCGCGCCACTCTGCGAGGCGAACGCCACCCGGCCGGCCGGGGGCATCGTCGGGCCGAAGGTCGCGTTGAGGCCGGCCGTCGTGTTGAGCACGCCGATACAGTTGGGGCCGATCATCCGCATGCCGTTGGCCCGGCAGATCCGCAGCAACTCCTTCTCGCGGTCACGGCCGCTGCCATCGACCTCGCCGAAGCCGGCCGTCAGCACGACCAGCGTTCGCACGCCCTTGCGCCCGCACTGCTCGGCGACTTCGAGCACCAGCGACGACGGCACGGCGATCACCGCCATGTCGACCGGACCCGGCACGTCCTCGACAGTCGGGTAGGACAGCACGCTCTGGACGACCTTCGCCGTCGGGTTGATCGGGTAGACCGGGCCGTCCAGCCCGGCCGAGAGCAGGTTCCGCAGGACCGCCGCGCCGACGGTGCCCTTGCGCTTCGACGCGCCGACGACCGCGACGGAGGTCGGGCGCAGGAAGTGGGTCATGGCGCTGACGACGGCCAGCTGCTCGCGGTGCTCGAACCGCTCGATGGCCTCCTCGGTGAGCGAGGTTGGCAGCTCGACGCGGATCTCGTTCGGGTCAGTGTGGAGCTGGATCGGGAAACCGGAGTCGCGGAACAGCCCGAGCATCCGGTAGTTGGCCGGCAGCACGATGGCCTCGAAGTGGTAGATGCCGTGCGTGGCCGCGACCTCCGCGAGGTGGCCGAGCAGGATGGTGCCCAGCCCGCGCCCCTGGAAGTCCTCCGCGATGGTAAAACCGACCTCGGCGCGGTCACCATCGGTCACGGCGTAGGCGCCGTGTCCGACGATGCGCCCATCGGCGCCCGTCGTCGCCACGATTCCGAACGTCTGCTCGTAATCGACGTGACTGTCTTTGGTGGCAATCGCTTCCAGGTTGACGCCCGCGCTGAAGAACCGGAGCACCCGCGCATCCACGGACAGCGAGGCCAGCAGCGTCAGCAGCCGCCCCTCGTCGTCCGGGCGGATGGGGCGAACGTGAACGGTAGAGCCGTCTCGTAGCGCAACATCGGCTTCTCGGTGGGTTGGGTAGGTCACGCTCACGATCCAAGACCTTTCTCGACGCGCGCCCACGGCGCGCAACAGCACCAACAGTTGTCAACTTCCCATTCAGGTTACGGATCGGCGGGCGAATGTGCGTCCTGACAGATGTCATGTTCTGGTCGGGACGCTCACCGTCTCCTGTCGGGATCGCACCACATCGGGCCAGTTGACTCCCTGAGCTGGCCCATTGTCGCACAGGTCGCTCGCAGCGCCGAGAGTCTACGCCGCCGTGCCGCCGCCCCTGAGATGGGTGGCCCGCACGATCCGTGACAGTCGTCCCTGTCCGCGTGCGGGCGAACGCGGTGAGATGAAGGGGAGAGATCGGAGAGGCCCATGTCCGCAATGCGCGGATTCCTGCACGGTGCGCGCCCGGTGCGTCTCGCGGAGCCGTTCCCGGCGTCCGCGGCGAGCGGCGGCGTGCTGCGCGGCCTGCCGTTTCCGCTGCGCTCGGTGGTCCGCCGCTGGCGCACGCTCGTCGGCATGATCCTCGGCGTCGGCGTTGCGCTCGGCATCGGCATGACGATCATGGCCGTCAGCAGCGCGTCCGTGAACCTGCTCGCCGGCGACTTCGCCCGCTCGGGCGCGGACCTGTACGTCCACGCTGAGGGCGGCACGCTGATGCCGATCCTCCCTGGCGACTCGCCCGGCAAGCTCCAGAGCGCGCGCGGCAAGCTCTCGCAGATCAGGAGCATGCCGGGCGTCCGGTCGGCGTTCGGGACGATGACCTGGAGCGTCGAACGGGAGCGGGCCGACCGTCGCCGCCGCATCGGCGAGCCGACCGAGCTGGTGACCGTCGTCGGCGTGGACGGCGACCCCAGCCTGATGACCGATACCCTGCTCCTGCAGTCCGGCCGCTGGATCCGGCGGGCTGACGAGGTCGTCGTCGGGTTGACGCTGGCCCGCGAGAAAGGTCTGAGCCTTGGCGACACCATTCGCCTCAACGAGGGCGATTTTCGGGTGGTCGGCGTCGGGCGGCTGCGCAGCTCCGGCTGGGGCTCGGACGGCCTGGCGTACATGGAGTACCGGGCATTGCGGCAGCGGGCCGAGTTCGGCGACGCCATGAACGTGATCGTGGTGGACAGCAGCCAGCCGGCCGACACCCGTGCCCGCGTCGAGCGGATGGAGTCGGTCGCCGTCTCCAGCCCTGACGACCTCGTCCGGCAGGCCGAGAAGCTCCTGGAGTCCAGCCGTGTGATGCAGGGCATCATCGTCGGGCTGACGCTGACCATCGCCGGTCTGTTCGTCAGCAACATGCTGGGCCGGTCCGTCACGGCCCGCCGCACCGAGCTGGCCACCATGCGGGCCATCGGCGTGCCGCGCACGTCGATCTTGCTGCTGATCGCCGGCGAGGCGCTGGCTGTCACGGCCCTGGCGACGGTCGTGGCCATCGGGTTCAGCCTGTCGCTGGGCTGGCTGTTCGACCGCTACCTCGCGCCGCAGTACGGCATCGAGACGATGTACGTGGCCGGGCCGACGCTCTTCCTGGGGGTTGGCGGGCTGGCGCTGGGCATCGGGCTGCTGGCCGGCCTGGGGCCGGCCCGGCGGGCGACGCTGGTCGATCCCGTCGAGGTGCTGCGGGAGGCATGAGGTGACGACGTACCGCCGCGGCGTGACCGCGCACCTGGATGGGGCCAGTCCGGACCAGCCGAGCCCGTCAGGCCTGGACACGGCGCGCCAGCCGATTCCGCTGCTGGCCCTGCCATACGCGGTCCGGACCGTTCTCCGGCGCTGGCGCGGCACGATCGGTATGGTGCTGGGCGTCGGTATCGCGCTGGGCATCGGGATGACGATGCTCGGCGTCAACACGGCCACGCTCGACCTCTACACCCGGGAGTATCGCCTCTCGGGGGCGGACTTCCGCGTCATTCAGCAGGGCGGCACCCTCGTTCCGTTGCTGCCCAGCGACTCGCCCGGCACGCTCAAGCACGCCACCAGCCGGCTGGCCCAGATCCGCGGGATGCCCGGGGTGATCCAGGCCGTTGGCGCGGTCTCCTGGGAGCTGGAGCGCGAGCGGCCCGGCCCGAAGCGCACGGACCAGCCGGCCGAGCTGGTCGGCGTGATGGGCATCGACGGCGAGCCGGACAAGATCGACGGCACGGTGGTCATCGACAGCGGGCGCTGGCTCCGGCGGTCGGATGAGCTGGTGGTCGGGAGCCGGCTGAGCCGCGAGAAAGGCATCACGCTCGGGCAGAGCGTCCGCCTGGGCGGGCGCGACTTCCAGGTGGTCGGCATCGGCAAGCTGCGCGGCTTCGGTTTCCAGGCCGACAGCATCGCCTACCTCGACCGGCAGAGCCTGCGGCAGCGAGCTGACCTCGGGGATGTCGTCAACGTGATCGCGGTGGACTCGTCACGGCCGGAGGCGACGCGCGCCCGGCTGGCCGACCTCGACGCCGTCTCCGTCTACGACGTGCCCGAGACGGTCCGTCTGGCCGAGAAGGCCCTGGAGAGCGACGTCGTCAGCCATTGGACGATGACCCTCATGATCCTGAGCGTCGCCGCGATCTTCGTCAACAACATGCTTGGCGGGTCCGTCGAGGCGCGCCGGCTGGAGCTGGCGACGCTGCGGGCCATCGGCGTGCCGAGCCGCACGATCCTGCTGTCGGTGGCCGGCGAGGCGCTGGCGATCTGTGCGGCGGCCTCGGTCGTCGGGGTCGTGGTCGCCACCCTGTTCGGCACGATCATCAACGGCTACGTTGCGCCGGCCTACGGCCAGGAGGAGTTCTACGCCGCCGACCGCACCCTGATCGTGACCGTCGTGGCGCTCTCGCTGACGCTGGGCGCGCTGGCAAGCCTCGGCCCGGCCCGGCAGGCCGTTCGAGTCGATCCCGTGGAGGTGCTCCGTGACGCATGAGCCGCTGCTGGAGCTTCGCCACGTCCGGCGGACGTTCGAGGCTGGCGAGACGACCGTCGTCGCGCTGGACGACGTGTCGCTGACCATCGGCGCGGCCGAGATGGTCGCCATTCAGGGGCCGTCAGGCTCTGGCAAGAGCACCCTGCTGCAGATCATCGGGCTGCTCGACCGGCCGACCTCCGGCGCAGTGCTGCTCGACGGGCAGGATCTGAGCGCACTCAGCGACGCCGAGCAGACGCGCCTGCGCCTGACGACGCTCGGGTTCGTCTTCCAGCGCTTCCACCTGTTCAACGACCTGACGGCCACCGAGAACGTCGAGCTGCCGATGGAGGCGGCCGGCGTCCCGCTGAACGAGCGCCGCGCCCGCGCCGCCGAGCTGCTGCGGGCGGTCGGTCTGGGCGAGCGGATGGAGTTCCGGCCGTCGCGCCTGTCCGGCGGGCAGCGGCAGCGGGTCGCCATCGCGCGGGCGCTGGCGAACAACCCGCGCATCATCCTGGCCGACGAGCCGACCGGCGAGCTGCACTCCGAAGATAAGGCTCGCGTGCTGGCGCTGTTCCAGCAGTTCCACGCCGAGGGGAGGGCGATCGTGATGGTCACCCACGACAAAGAGGTTGCCGCCACCGCCGAGCGGCAGATCGAGATCCGCGACGGGCAGGTGGCCGAGATCACCAACGCCACGACGCTGGCCGACGCCGCTCAGCCGCTCGCTATGGCTGCCGCTGGCGGGGGCAGCGAGCCGACGCGCCTGGAGCGCCGCCGCGCCGTGATCCTGCTGCCGGACGGCACGCCTGCCGAGCACCATGAGGTTGCCCCAGCCGAGGCGCGCGGCGCGCAGGCGTACGCCAACGGCCTGTCGCCGCTGCCGCCGGGCGACGCGCCGACCGCCATGACGCCGGCGTCCGCCGCGCCAGCGCCGACCGTGCCGACGGCCGGCACGCCGATGGCCGCGGTTCCGGTCGCCACGGCTCGTCGCCGTTCGTCCAGGCGCTGGCCGCGCCTGCTGGTCACGGCGGCGCTGGCGATCGGGCTGGTGGCGGCGGGCGGAGTCGCCTACACCCGGTACGGCGGCTCGGCAGGCTCGACGCCGGCCCCGACCGAGCAGGCGACCACGACCAAGAACGTGGCACGCGGTGAGCTGCGCCCCGAGAGCGAGGCGACGGTCCGCACGCTGGTCGGCGGCGTGGTGACCGGCCTGTCGGTGAGCATCGGCTCGACCGTGGTCGAGAACCAGGAGCTGGCCCGGGTGCGGACCCCGGACGGGGCCATCACGGTCATCACGGCGCCGTGGCAGGGCAGCGTCACGAACCTGCCGGTCCACACCGGCGACACCGTCACGGCCGGCGCGACCATCGCGGCGGTCGGGGACATCAGCCGGCTGCGCATCGAGACGGACGACGTGGACGAGTTCATGGTGGCGCGGATCCGGACTGGCCAGAGCGTGACCGTGACGGTGGACGCCATCGAGGGGCGGGAGCTGCGCGGGCGGGTTCGCAGCGTGGCGCTGCGCTCCGAGCGGGATGCGGACGGCGACCTGCACTACCCGGTCATCGTGGATCTGGACTGGACGCCGCCGGACCTGCGGGCCGGGATGACGGTCCGGGTGCACATCCCGCAGGAGTAGGACGTGGTCGAAGAAGGCCCTCGCCTGGTGTGCTCCCCCTCGCGCCGCGCAGCGGAGCGGCGGGTGAGGCTCTTCCCGCGAGGGCGCCCATTCGTGTCCCGACAGGGCGGACGAATATCCCGCTGATCCCGGGGCAGATGCCTCAACGCGTAGGCCCGCCGTCTGCGTTACGCTTCAGTGGGACGGATGAGCGCCCCAGTGAGGAGGCTCACAATGACCACTGTGCTCGTTCCGCTGGATGGCTCTGAGCTAGCCCAGCGCGCCGTTCCTTTCGCACTCGGGATCGCCAGGCGCGATGGACGCTCCGTACTCTTGCTGCGAGCCGTCAACACGCTGGCCGCCCCGACCTACCGCGAGGGGCAGATCCTCGTGAACGAGGCCGCCGACGCCCTCGAAGCCTACGCCGCAACGCTGGCAGACCGTGGCCTGACCATCACCACCCGGGTCGTGGATGCCCCGGCGGAGGTCGCCATCCTCGAAGCCGCGGAGGACGACGAGGTTGACCTGATCGTGATGTCCACGCACGGGCGCAGCGGGCTGGGCCGCTGGATCTACGGCAGCGTGGCTGACGCTGTGCTGCGGGATGCGCCGGTGCCGGTGCTGATTATCCCCCCACATGGCAGCCCTGAGCTGAAGGAAGATGGCCCCGTCAAAATCCTCGTGCCGCTGGACGGATCGGCGCTCGCACTGTCGGCGCTCGGGCCTGCCACCCGGCTCGCCGACAGCCTCGACGCGACGCTGGTGCTCGGGTCGGTCGTGACCTTCCCGCACTACGCCGCCTACGCCGAGGGGTACACGTTCGTCGATCCCGCGCCAACAGAGAATGCCCTGGCCGTCAGCCGCGAGTACCTCCAGGAGGTCGCGGCGACGATCCGCACCGACACCCGCAAGGTCGAGGTCTCGGCCATGTTCGGCTCGCCGTTCTTCGGGGTGGCGATGCTGGCCGCTGAGCTTCAGGCCTCGCTGATCGTGATGGCGACGCATGGCCGAGGCGGCCTCGCCCGCGCGGTCATGGGCAGCGTCGCCTCGGCAACCCTCAAGCAGAGCGAGATCCCCGTGCTGATGGTCCGTCCGGACGAGCTGGCCCGCATCGAGCAGAGCGACGCGGGGCTCACCGCGACCGAAGCTCGCCCGGCCGAGACGGCGATGCCGATGCCCGACATGCTGACCGAGCCTGCCGAGGCCGGAGAGACCGAGCCGACCGTGACCGTCGCGCTGACGCCCGAGGAGCTGAATACCCTGATCCTCGCGCTTGGCGAGCGCTTCCACAGCGAACCAGTCGATCCCCGCTACGCCGAAACGACGCGCGAGCTGCTGGCGAAGCTCCGAGCCGCCCGCGCACCGTCCTTTGCCGATCCGGTCGGCGCCCGCTGAGATGTTCATGAAGCTGTTGTGAATTCAGGGGCTGGCAGGACGGGATTGGCCCGGTCCTCACCAGCCCCAGGCGCAAGAAGAGGCGGAACTATGGCTACCGTCGCGCATCATCGCCCCCATCTCTCCCTACCGCACTTCCCATGGCATGGCGTCAAGCTGGTCCCGTTGCTGATCACGCTGGCTGTCGGTGCGATTCTCTGGATGATCCCTCCGCCGCAGGTTGCCGCCGATGCGCTGCCCCAGGGCGCGAACATCGCGAAGGCGTGGCACCTCCTGGCGATCTTCGTCGCCACCATCGTCGGCATCATCACCAAGCCGCTGCCGATGGGCGCTGTCGCGATCCTCGGCGTGACGGCTACCGCGCTGACCAATACGCTGACGATCGCGGATGCGCTGTCGGGCTTCCAGGACACCACGATCTGGCTGATCGTCCTGGCGTTCTTCATCGCGCGTGGGTTCATCAAGACCGGCCTCGGCAGCCGCATCGCGTACCAGTTCGTGCGGATGCTCGGCACGCGGACCCTCGGTCTGGGGTACGGACTGATCGCGACAGACCTGGTACTCGCGCCGGCTATCCCCAGTAACACCGCCCGCGCCGGCGGCGTAGTCTTCCCGATCCTCAAGTCGCTGTCAACCGCCTACGGCAGCCGTGCCGAAGACGGCACCGCCCGCAAGATGGGCGCCTATCTGACCATCACGGCGTTCCAGGGCACCATCATCACCAGCGCCATGTTCCTGACGGCGATGGCCGCGAACCCGCTGGCCGCCAAGCTCGCCGCCGATATGGGCATCGCCATCAGCTGGACCAACTGGGCCGTCGCGGCGCTGGTCCCGGGCCTCGCCAGCCTGATCATCGTTCCGGCGCTGCTCTACAAGCTGTACGCTCCGGAGATCAAGAGCACCCCGGCCGCCGCCGAGATGGCCAGGACCGAACTCGCCAAGATGGGCCCGATGTCCGCTGATGAGTGGATGATGCTCGGCACGTTCGGCCTGCTGCTGGTCCTCTGGATCTTCGGCCCGCAGCTCGGCAACCTCAATGCAACCACCGCTGCGCTCGTCGGCCTCGGCGTGCTGCTCCTGGTTGGCGTGCTCTCCTGGAAGGATGTCCAGGAAGAGACCGGCGCCTGGGACACCCTGGTCTGGTTCGCCGCCCTCGTGATGATGGCGGGCTTCCTCAACAAGCTCGGCCTGGTGCCGTGGTTCAGCAAGGCCGTTGGCGACAGCCTGGCTGGCGTCAACTGGGTCTACGCGTTCCTCGCCCTCAGCCTCGTGTACCTGTACAGCCACTACATGTTCGCCAGCAACACCGCCCACGTCGGCGCGATGTATGCCGCCTTCCTCGGGGTCTCGGTGGCTGTCGGCACGCCGCCCGTCCTCGCCGCGCTGGTGCTCGCGTTCTTCAGCAACCTGATGAGCAGCATGACCCACTACGGGACCGGCCCGGCGCCGGTGCTCTTCGGGGCTGGCTATGTGGACATCGGGACGTGGTGGAAGCTCGGCTTCGTCGTCAGCGTCGTGAACGTCGTCATCTGGCTGGTGCTCGGCGGCCTGTGGTGGAAGGTGCTGGGCCTCTGGTAATTCCCTCTCCTACCCTCTGACGCCCCCGTCGTTCGCCCGGCGGGGGCGTCCCCGTTCACAGCGGAAGCGAGGCCGACGATGCCACAGACGCTCCCGCCGCTCATCTCGGCGCTGCTCCAACCGGACGCCTACCCGTTCGAGGCCGGCAACATTACCCTCCACGAGACCCACATCTCGTGGGTGCTGCTGGCCGGGCCGTACGCCTTCAAGCTGCACAAGCCCGTCGACTTCGGGTTCGTCGACTTCACGTCGCGGGCAGCGCGCTACGCGGACTGCGCGGCCGAGGTCCGCCTGAATCGCCGGCTCTGTCCGGACGTGTACCTCGGGGTCGTGCCCGTCGAGCATCGGGACGGCCGGTACCGCGTGACGCTGGCGGAGCTCGATCCATCCGGCCTCGCTGAGCCGCTCGACCGGCACGCCGTCCTCGCGCCCGGTGCCGAGCCGGCCGTCTGGATGCGGCGTCTTCCCGCCGACGGGATGCTGCCCGCGATGCTCGCGCGGGACGCTGTCCCGACCGCGCTGGTGGAGCGGATCGCCACGATGCTCGCTGCCTTCCACGAGCGGGCTGAGACCGGCCCCGGCGTAGACGAGTATGGGACCGTCGCCACCATCAAAGCGAACTGGGACGAGAATTTCCGGCAGGTGATGCCGTTCGTCGGACGGACGATCCTCCCTGAGGTCTTTGGCGAGACGGCCCGCTGCGTCCGCCGCCTGCTGACCGTGCAGCGCCCCCTCTTCGAGCGCCGCGTGGCCGAAGGGCGCATCCGTGACTGCCACGGTGACCTGCACGCCGGCAGCGTCTGCGTGGCAGATGGTCAGGTGTACCTCTTCGACTGCCTGGAGTTCCTGCCACGCTTCCGCTGCTCGGATGTGGCCGCCGAGGTGGCGTTCCTGGCGATGGATCTCGACCATTACGGTCGCCGTGACCTCGCGAATGCGTTCGTCCGGGCCTACGTCAGCGCGAGCCGTGACCCGGAGCTGCTGGCGCTGCTCGATTTCTACCGCTGCTACCGCGCGTTCGTGCGCGGCAAGGTGGACAGCCTGCGGCTTGCCGATGTCGCGCTGCCCGAGCCAGAGCAGCAGTCCGTTGTGGCGGACGCCCGCGCCTACTTTGACCTCGCGCTCGGGTACGTCCGCCAGGCGGCCATGCAGGCGGCCTGATCTCGGTTCAGGAGTGTGGGTGTGCAGCCGGGCGTACGCGAAGCGCTGACTGGCGCAGGGCAGGTGCACGTTGGGCGCGTCCGTGCAGCGTCGTCGGGGCTTTCAAGCCCCGCCCGCCTCCCGGGCAGCATTCGCTTGAGCCGCCCGACCTTGCGTATCCTGCACGGGAGAGGTTTCCGTTCCAGGGGGCGGCCGTCCCGGTTGGCCCTCCCCTGGCGACGGGCTTGGGGGGCGACGTGACGTGTCCATACTGCGCGGCGAGCCTGCCCGACGGGGCTCGGCTGTGCTCGGCCTGTGGGAAGCTGCTCGCGCCGACAGCGCCGCCGCCCGGTCCGCCTGCAGGCCAGGGTGCGCCGCCGTACCTGGGCGGTCCACAGGCCGGAGCGCCGTGGACCGCCCCGACCGGCGTGCCGCCACGCTGGGGGCCGGGCGCGCCGCCGGGCGGGCCTGGCTACGGGACGCCCTACGGCCACACGCCGAACGTCTACCACGCCCTCTTCGACCCTCGGCAACTGCCACCCGAGACGGCTGAGGCGTATCGCCAGCACCGGCTGCACGCCACGTTCTCGGTGTTTCTGGCGATCTTTCTGCACCTAGTGACGTTCGGGTTCTCGTCCTGGGTGATGATCGCCCGCAAGCACTCGTTCCTGCCCCGCATCCTCCCGGACGATTTCACCTTTGGGCGCGGCTTCGGCTTCCTGTTCATCCCGTTCTTCAACCTGTACTGGATGTTCGTGCTGCTCCATCGCACGGTGGATCGGCTGGCGCTGCAGACGAAGCTCTGGGAGGCTGGCCCTGCACCCTCGCGCGGGCTGGCGACGGCGCTCGCGATCCTCAACGCGATCGGCGCGATCCCGTACCTGGGCCTTGTGGTCAGCGTCATCCCGCTGCCCATCGTCTGGGCGTTCTCGCTGGCGCAGATGCAGGCAGTCTGCAACCGGCTGGCCCTGGCCGCTGCGCCGGCATCGGCCCGCGCCGACATGGTGATGCTGGAGCGCCGGATGCGGCTGCGCTGGCTCGGTTGGACGCTGCTGGGGCCGTCAGCCCTCGTCGTCGTGGCGACGCTCGTCACGTTCGCCGGGCCGGCCGGCGGCGCGCTGGAGGCCATCATCGGCCTGACGGTGTTCCTGGCGCTCGCGCTGGGCGGCGCGGCGATGGTCTACCGGGGCAGCCTGGGCACCCGCGAGACCTACCACGACCTGAGCGGCATTGCGCCGCAGATCGTGGCCGGCTACCTGCGCCTGGACAAGAACGCCGCCTGGACCGTGGTCTGGGTCGCGGGCATCCTCGCGGCGCTGACGGGCGGGATCGGGTTGGTGACGGTTGCCTCGCCGCAAGTCGAGGGCGCGGTGGAACAGGGTTGGGCGTCGGTGGGGCAGGCGGTTGGCCTGGTGGCGCTGGCCGGCTACGCCACGTACAAGGCCCGAGAGCTGCAGGGGCAACTGGCGTGGCTGGAGCGCGCGACGGGCGAGTAGCCAATGGGAAGGCCCTCAGCTCCGAACCCGACCGGGCCGGCGTGAAGGGCCACCGCCGTTCAGTCTGGCATGCGTGGCGCTTCCGTACCACGAGCGTCAGTGCGTGGACCTGCATGGTGAAGGTCCGACTCGCTGACGCTCGCGGTGCGGATGGCGTCCTCTCTGAACGCCATCGGGGGTGAATGCCACTTCAGCGGGGGTGAATGCCACTTCAGCGGGGGTGAAGGCCTTCCCCTACTGAGCGCCGTCCGGCGACGCTCCGTTCTTGCTGCCCTTGCCGCTGGCAGAATGGACGCCGGCAGCGCCGTTCGCGCTGTTCATCGCAGGGGCCATCAAGTCCGAGTGATCGTCGATTGGCCCGTTTCGCGTGTCGATGACGGCGATGCAGGCGACGCGGTCACCCTCCTTCAGGTTCATCACGATGACGCCCTGCGCGTAGGGGCCAAGCTTATTGATGGTCGCCAGCTCGGTGCGGATCACGATGCCGCTGCTGGAGATCATCATCAGCTCTTCGTCGCCGCGGACCACCTGGACCGACGCGACCCGGCCGGTCTTCTTGGTGATGTTCAAGATGCGCTGACCGCCGGTCCCACGCCCGTGCGGCGAGTAGTGCTTGAGCATGGTCCGCTTGCCCATGCCGAACTCGGTCACGACCAGCAGCTGGCCCTCGGGATCGACCACGTCCATGCCGGCCAACTGATCGCCGGCCGACATCTTGAGGCCGCGCACGCCGCCGGAGCCCCGTCCGCTCTCGCGCAGGTTCTGATCGACGATGAACCGGAGCGCCTGCCCCTGCTCGCTGACCAGGATCACGTCCGAGCCGGCCGAGCAGTGCTTGACCCAGCACAGCTCGTCGCCGGTCTCCAGATCCATCGCCTTGAGGCCGTTGCGGCGGACCGTCTCGAAGTGCTTCAGCGCCACCTTCTTGACCTCGCCCATGCGGGTGGCCATCAGGAGGTACTGGTTGTTCTCGAAGTCGGGGGCGGCCAGGATCGCCGTGACGCCCTCCTTCGGATCGAGGTCGATGACGTTGATCAGCGGGATGCCCTTGGCCGTCCGCTCGAACTCAGGGATCTGGTACGCCTTGGTCTGGTAGACCTTGCCCTGGTTCGTGAAGAAGAGCAGGTTGTCGCGGGCGTTCGCGACGACCATGTGCCGCAGGGCGTCCTCCTCGCGGAGCACCTGTCCCCGGATGCCCTTGCCGCCACGCCGCTGGACGCGGTAGGTGTCCGAGCGCAGCCGCTTGACGTAGCCACGGCCGGAGATGGTGACCAGGACTTCGTCGTTCGGGATCAGATCCTCTTCCGAGAGATCCCCGCCGACGATGTTCGCGACCTCGGTGCGGCGGGCGTCGCCGAACTTCTTCTTCAGCTCCAGCAGCTCGTCGCGGACGAGCAGCAGGATCTTGCGCGGGTTCGCCAGCAGGTCTTCGAGGTAGGCGATGGTCTTGAGGATCTCGTTGTACTCGTCGATGATCTGCTGCCGCTCCAACGCGGCCAGCCGGCGCAGCTGCATGTCGAGGATGGCGCGGGCCTGGATCTCGGAGAGGGTGAAGCGCGTCTGCAGCGTCTGGAGCGCCGCCTCAGCCGAAGCCGAGGCGCGGATCGTCTGGATGACCTCGTCGAGGTTGTCCAGGGCGATCTTCAAGCCTTCCAAGATGTGGGCGCGGGCGCGGGCCTTCTCCAGCTCGAACCTGGTGCGGCGGGTCAGCACTTCGTGGCGGTAGTCCAGGAAGTGCGTCAGCATCCGCTTGAGCGTCAGCACGCGCGGCTGCGGCGGCAGGGCATTCCCCTGCTCGTCCTTCTCGACCACCAGCGCCAGCATGTTGATGCCGAACGCCGTCTGCATCGCCGTGAACTTGTAGAGCTGGTTGAGGACGGTGCGGGGGCTGGCCTCGCGCTTCAGCTCGATCACCAGGCGCATGCCCTGGCGGTCGGACTCGTCGCGCATGTCCGAGATGCCTTCGAGCCGCTTCTCACGCACCAGCTCGGCGATCTTCTCCTGAAGGGTCGCCTTGTTGACCTGATACGGCAGCTCGGTGACGACGATCTGGAAGAAGCCGGCCTTGCGCTCCTCGATGGCGGCGCGGGCGCGGATCAGCACCCGGCCGTGGCCCGTGGCGTAGGCGTTGGTCAGGTTGTCGATGACGAGGCCGGTCTTCGAATCCTTCTCCTTGGTGATCAGGATGCCGCCCGTCGGGAAGTCCGGCCCGGTGATGTGCTTGAGCAGGTCTTCAACCGTCGCGTCGCGATTCTCGATCAGCACCAGCAGCGCCCCGACGACCTCGTTGAGGTTGTGCGGCGGGATGTTGGTCGCCATGCCGACGGCGATGCCGGCCGAGCCGTTGCAGATCAGGTTCGGGAAGCGCCCGGGGAGGACTGTCGGCTCATTGCGGGTGCCGTCGTAGTTGGCGCTCCAGTCGACGGTGTCCTTGTCGATGTCGGCCAGCATCTCGACGGTCAGGTGGGTCATGCGGGCCTCGGTGTACCGCATGGCCGCTGGCGGATCGCCGTCCACCGACCCGAAGTTGCCCTGGCCGTCCACCAGCGGGTAGCGCATGTTGAAGGTCTGCGCCAGCCGGACCAGCGTGGGGTAGATGACGGCCTCGCCGTGGGGATGGTAGTTGCCGGAGGTATCCCCGCAGATCTTGGCGCACTTGCGGTACGGCCGGCCGGGCGCAAGGCTCAGGTCGTGCATCGCCACGAGGATGCGGCGCTGCGAAGGCTTGAGCCCGTCTCGAACGTCTGGCAAGGCCCGCGCGATGATGACGCTCATCGCATAGTCGAGGTAGGAGTTGCGCATCTCCTCTTCGACTGAGACCTGCTTGACGATGCCGATTTCCATGCGCACCCCCTGGAGAGCCTGTTCGCGTGACCAGGATCGGTCACGGTCGCGGTCCGTGCTGCTGCATCCTGACGAGGGCCAGCGACCGCACAACGGTCACAGCCGGCCGCCCGCGCTGCGCGGTGTCCGAGGTTCCGCGCGGACACCAAACGGGGCCGAGTCGGGCGCACGTCCGCGCCGCTCGGCCCCCGCTAGAACGTCGTTCTCACAGCAACAATTCTACCCGATTCAGCCCCCGTCTCACCAGATACGGAGCCGTCACACAGCTCGCCCGCTCTTGTATCTATTGTCGCAACCTGGTATTGCAGTGCCGGTCGCTACCTCACGATCCGTTGCCCGGTGGTTTGCGACATGTCGGATCAGGCCGGCAGGCCGTGCCGCGCCAGCAGCTTCCGGATCGCTGCCCGCTCCGACGGGCGGACGTTGCGGTCACGCAGGCGCACCTGGGCCACGGCCGGCAGGTGGCGCACCGCGCCGGCGCGGCCAGCGTGGTGCAGAAACGCCCAGACCAGCACCCAGCGCAGCACCGAAAAGATCCAGCCTTTCAGACCGCCGACGGGGATCTCGGACGTTGCCATGATGACCCAGGTCAGTGCCACGGCCGCATCGACCTCTCCTCGTCGGGCGGCCTCCCAGTCGATCACCACCGGACCGCGCGGCGAGAGGATCACGTTGTCCGGGTGCAGATCCAGGTGCAGCAGCACGCCGCCGGAGTCCGGAACGCTGCCCCCGAACTCGGCCGGGGGGAACGGCTGCATGCCGTCGAGCGGCCGGATCCGCGCGAGCCGCCGGTGGAGCCGGGCGAGTGTCCGGGCGTGACGCCAGACCATCCACGGCTTCTTCCCGAGGTCCTGGAGCATCGTCGGGCCGGTGATGCGCTCCACCAGCATATCGGCGCCGCGCACGTCGTAGACGGTCGGCGCTGGATACCCGTTCGCCCGTGCCTGCCGCGTGACGTCAGCCTCGCGGACGGAGAGACGCCCGCCTCGGCGACGGCGCAGCACCCGACCGTGCAGTGCCGGGTCGGCAAGCTCGAAGACGTCAGCGTCGCGCCCGGACGCCAGCTTCCGCCCGAGCGGCAGATCGAGACCCGCTGTCAGACGGTCGTTCACACCGGTTCCTCACCCCATCGCCCAGATGCTCCACGGGGGAATGGTAGCGAGTCAGCGCGCGAGGTAGCCGCCGTCCACGACCAGGGCCGACCCCGTCACGAACGAGGCCTCGTCCGAGGCCAGGAACAGCGCCGCCGCCGCGATCTCCTCCGGCTGCCCGAGCCGCCCCAGCGGGTGCAGCGCTGCCAGGTCGGCAAGGGTGCCCTGTGGGCCGTCCTGGCCCTGAAACTGGCGCAGCAGCAGGGGCGTCTCGACCGCCCCGGGGCAGAGGGCGTTGACGCGGATGTGGTCCCTCGCGTGATCCAGGGCCAGCGCCCGCGCCAGGTTCAGCACGCCGCCCTTCGAGGCCGCATACGCTGCGAACCGCTCGGCTGCCACGAACGCCAGTTGCGACGCCGTCAGGACGATTGAGCCGCCGCCGGCCGTCTGCATCGGCGGGATCGCGGCCCGCGCCACCAGGAAACACCCGGACAGGTTGGTCCCAATGACGCGGTCCCACTGGGCGGGCGAGGTCTCGGTGGCCGAGGCGACCAGCTCCTGGCCGGCGTTTGCGACGAGCACCGTCAGCCCGCCGAAGGTGGTGACGGCATCGTTGACCATCCGCCCGGCGTCCTCAGGGCTGGCAACGTCGCCACTGGTGGCGACGGCGTGCCCGCCGGCGGCCTCGATCAGGCGGACGGTCTCGGCGGCGGCGTCGGCGTGCCAGTCGGCTACGGCGACGCGTGCGCCCTCGCTGGCGAACCGGAGGCAGATCGCCCGGCCGATGCCCGAGCCGCCGCCAGTGACCAGCGCGATCTTGCCGTCCAGCCTGCCAGGAGACCTCATCCCCGCTCCGGGCGTGAGGCCTTCGCCTGCTGGATCATCCGCCAGACGTTCCCCGCCGTCAGCGGCGTCCGCTTCACCTCGACGCCCAGCGGCGCGAGCGCGTCCTCCACCGCGGCCGAGAGCACGGCGGGGGGAGCTAGAGTCCCGCTCTCGCCAAGCCCCTTCACGCCGAGCGGGTTGAGCGGCGAGGGCGTCTCCAGGTGATCCTGGCGCACGTCCGGCATGTCCGTGGCGCGCGGGACCGCGTAGTCCAGGAACGAGCCGAGCGGCTGGGCCGTCTCGTCGTAGTAGATCTCCTCCATCATCGCGCCGCCCAGCCCCTGCGCGATGCCGCCCTGGATCTGCCCGTCCACCACGGTCGGGTTGATGCGCGGGCCGGCGTCGTTGACGGAGACGTAGTCCAGGATCGTGACCTCGCCGGAGTCGCCGTCGACCTCCACCACCGCCACGTGGGTGCCGCTGGCGAACGTCGGCAGCGGCGCCTGGAAGTAGTGCCGCGCGAAGAGGTCCGGCTCGATGCCCTCCGGCAGGGTGGCCCACGGCGAGGCCGCCGCCGCCAGCGCGCCGAGCGTGACCTTCCGCTCGGGCGCACCGATCACCTGGAACGCGCTATCGTCCAGCTCCAGGTCGGCCTCAGTGACCTCCAGCAGGTAGGCCGCGAGCTTCTGCGCCTTCGCCCGGACCTGCCGGGCCGCGACCGTCACCGCGCCGCCCGCCATCACGGCGTTGCGGCTGGCGTAGGTGCCCACGCCGTACGGGATCTGGTCCGTATCGCCGTGTGCGACGGTCACCCGGTCCGGCGTCGTCGTCAGCTCGTCGGCCACGATCTGCGCCAGGGCCGTGTCAGTGCCCTGGCCGTGCGCGTGCGCGCCCGTCGCGACCACGATGTCGCCGCTGGCGTCCACGCGCACCTCGGCGCTCTCGAACGGCCCCAGCCCCCCCAGCAGCACGAAGCTTGAGACGCCGATCCCCAGGTAGCGGCCCTCTTTGCGGGCCGCCGCCTGCTTCGCTCGCCAGCCCGGGTAGTCGGCAAGCTCGAGGGCGCGGTCCAGCCCCTGCTCGTACTCGCCGCTGTCGTAGACGATGGGCACCTGGGCCGAGCCGAGGCCGGTCTTCCAGGGGAACTCGTCCGGCTGGATGAAGTTGCGCCGCCGCAGCTCGGCCGGATCGATGCCCAGCTGACGGGCGGCGGTGTCCATCGTCCGTTCGAGTGCGAAGACCGCCTCCGGGCCGCCGGCTCCCCGGTAGGCGCCGGCCGGGGCCTTGTTCGTGAGCGCACAGCGGATCGTGGCCTGGTAGTGCTGGATGCGGTACGGCCCGAGCAGCGATCCGCCCGTGATCGACGGGCAGAGCACCCCAAGCCCGCGCGTGTAGGCCCCCAGGTCCGCCGTCACCAGCGCCCGCAGCCCGACGACCACGCCCTGCTCGTCCAGCGCCAGCTCGACCTCGTGATCCTGCTCGCGGGAGTGGGCTGTACAGACGAAGTGCTCGCGGCGGGTCTCGATCCAGCGGACCGGCCGGCCCAGCCGCTCGGCCACCAGTGGGATGACGGTCTCCTCGGGGTAGATATCCTGCTTCACGCCGAAGCCGCCGCCCAGGTCTGGCGCGATGACCCGCACCTTGTGCTCGGGAACGCCGAGCGACTGCGCCAGCGCCGAGCGGACCGTGTGCGGCCACTGGGTACTGCTCCAGATGAGATAGCGACCGGTGATCGCCTCCATCTTCGCCAGGACGCCCCGCGTCTCGATGGGGGTGCCCGTGTACCGCTGGACCGTGAAATGCCCCTTGACGACGTGCGCCGCCCGTGCGAACGCGGCGTCCACGTCGCCAACCGACACGTCAAAGATCGCGGCGAGGTTCTCTCCGAGCGACTGGTGGAGGACCGGCGCATCGGCTGCCAGCGCGGCATCGACGTTCGGGACCGGGTCCAGCGGCTCAAGATCCAGCTCGGCGGTGAGGGCCGCTGCGCCGTCCTCGGCCTCGTAGCGGCTGCTTGCGACGACGACGGCGATCGGCTCGCCGACGAAACGGACGGTGTCCTGCGCCAGCGGAAGCTGGCTGCAGGGTCGGTAGGCCGGGTGCGGGATCACCGTGGGCGTGGGCCGCAGGGCGAAGTCGGCGGCGGTGAACGCGCCGATGACGCCCGGGACCATCGCGGCGTCGGTCGGGATCTCGCGAATCTCGGCATGCGGGTACGGGCTGCGGACGAACGCTGCGTGCAACATGGCCGGCTCAGTCAGGTCTTCGAGGAACGATCCGCCGCCAACCAGCAACCGGGGATCCTCGAACCGCTTGATGCGCTTGCCGAAGAACCGCTCTGCCGCCACGCTAGTCGCCTCCTGGGGCGTTTCCGGTCGATGCTGGACGGCCGAGTGCGCCCAGAAGGCCAGAAGAAGATTGCGCGGGATACAAGAAGTCGGCGCCGGTGGCGCCGACCACCCGAACTGTACCAGGAGCCGCGAGTTCCGTTGCGGAATGGCCCCTGGCACCGGCCCCTCGCCCGCATACGTGGCGAGGGGTTCCGTCGTACCATCTCCTCACAGCCTCTACACAGCCCGACACGAGGAGCACCTGATGGACTTGCAGCCCGTCAAGACCGCGTCCGCGCCGATCCCACGTGGCCCGTACAACCAGGCCGTGCGCGTCGGCGACACCATCTACGTCGCCGGACAGATGCCGCTCGACCCGGCCACCAATATGCTGGTGGAGGGCGACGCCGCTGCCCAGGCCCGCCGCGTCTTCGAAAACATCAAGGCGATCGTCGAGGCGGCCGGCTCGTCGATGGACCGGGTCGTCAAGACGACGATCTTCCTGACAGACGTCGCCGACTTCGCGGCGGTGAACGCCGTCTACGCCGAGTTTTTCACGGGTACGCTGCCGGCCCGCTCGACGGTCGGCGTGGCGGCGCTGCCGGGTGGCGGTGCGAGGCTCCAGGTGGACGCGATCGCCATTGCCTGAACGGCGACCCGCGGAGCGGGGCGGTCAGGCCAGTGGACAGGCCAGCGGTGAGGCCAGTGGTCAGGTCAGGCCGGTGGTCAGGTCAGGCCGGTGGTCAGGCCGCGTTCGTCTTCGTGTTCGTGCCGCGCTCGGCCAGGAGACGCTCGACATCGTGCTCGGGCAGCGGCTTGGCGAACAGGTACCCCTGGCCGAGCTGGCACCCGAGCGCCCGCAGCAGCGAGAGCTGGTCCTCGGTCTCGACGCCCTCGCCGGTCACGTCGAGATTGAGGCTCCTCGCCAGTGCCACGACGCTCCGCACAATCGCCGTGTCGTTCGCATCCTCGCCGAGCCCGCCCACGAACGAGCGGTCGATCTTGAGCGTATCAACCGGGAAGCGCTTCAGATAGCTGAGCGACGAGTAGCCGGTTCCGAAGTCGTCGATGGCGAGGTGGACGCCCAGCTCCTTGAGCCGCGCGAGCTTTTCCACTGCGCCGTCGATGTCCTGCATCAGCACCGTCTCGGTGATCTCCAGCTTCAGGCGGGACGGCTCCAGCTCGGTCTCAGCCAGCACCTGTGCGACCATCTCCACAAGGTCAGGCTGAAGGAACTGGCGCGCCGACAGGTTGACGCTCATCGTCAGCGAGGACGAGTTCTTGTAGTGCAGGTGCCAGGAGCGCGCCCGCAGGCAGGCCTCGCGCAGCACCCACGAGCCAACCTCGACGATCAGCCCGGTCTCCTCGGCAATCGGCACGAACTGCGATGGCGAGATCGGGCCGCGCGTCGGGTGGTCCCAGCGCAGGAGCGCCTCGAAGCCGAGCAGGTTCTCGCTGGCAAGGCAGACAATCGGCTGATACACCAGACGTAGCTCGCCGGCCCCCAACGCCGAGCGCAAATCCGTCTCCAGCTCCATTCGCTCGATGGCGCTCGTGGTCATGGTCGGGTCGAAGACCTGAACGCGGGCCTTCCCGTTCGCCTTCGCCCCGTACATCGCCAGGTCGGCGTTACGCAGCAACGTGTCGGGGCGGTCCCGTCCAGGGACGCTCAGGGCGATGCCGATACTGAACGTGACGACCAGTGAGCGCCCCTCGATGGCGATCGGCTCGCGCATCGTCGCGCTGATGCGCTCGGCCACGTCCACGACCGCGCTCTCGTCGCTGATCTCCTCGAAGAGCACAGCCAGCTCGTCGCCGCCGAGACGGGCTGCCGTGTCCTCCTCGCGCAGGCAGTCGCGCAGACGGTTGGCCACCTCGACCAGCAGGCGATCCCCGATGTCGTGCCCGAGGCTGTCGTTGACGACCTTGAAATTGTCGAGATCGAGGAACATCACGGCGATCGAGCGGTGGCGGCGGTCGGCGCGTGCGAGAGCGCGTCCGAGCCGGTCGTGGAAGAGCGCACGATTCGGCAGGCCCGTCAGCATGTCGTGGAAGGCGAGCTGCTGGAGGTCGCGCTCGAACGCCTTGCGGTCTGTCACGTCGTGGAACGCGACGACGATGCCGGAGACGGAAGGATCGTCCAGCACGTTCGTGGCTACCACCTCGAAGTCGAGCCACTCGCCGGTGCCGTGGATCAGGCGCAGCTCGCTGGTGATGGTTGCGCCGGGCTCGTCGATCACCTGATCGAGCAGAACGTACAGCGCCGCGCGGTCCTCGTCGTGGAGGTGCTCGGCCAGCGCCGTGCCGATGAGCGCATCGGGTTGACAGCCCCAGGCGCGCTCGGCCGGCTGACTGACGAAGGTGATATAGCCGCTCGCGTCGAGCACGGCGACGACATCCGACGTGTGGCCGACGAGTGAGCGCAGGCGTCGCTCGTTCTGGTGGATCAGGTCTTCGTGCTGGGTTTGCTGGCGGCGGATGACGTTCGCCGCGCCACGCACGATCAGAAAGAGCGACAGGAACAACACGCCGAAGCCACCCAACACCGTGGTCCACACGAGCAGGCGAATCGGCCGAATTGGCGTGATATCCACGTAGAGCTGGTATGCGCCAACGATGCGGTTGGCGACTCTGATGGGCACGTAGACTTCCACGGCGGCGTCATAGCGCGCTCGAAGGTCGGCATTCTCCTCCGCGGACAGTGTCGTGTGCTTGCTCGACGTCACGCCCTGCAGCGCCAGGCTGATGGGCGACCCGCTCTCAAGCGGTTGCCGCATGCCGCGCTTGGACTCCAGGTCGGAGTACAGCACCGTGCCGTCGGGCGCGAAGACGTGCAGACGGAGGACGCCGCGCTGGCTGCTGAGCATCTTCCCGAGGTACGGATCGAGGCGTGTGGCGAGCGACCTGAGGCGCTCCTCGGTGTAGGGCGGCTCGAAGTCGGTCAGGCTGATGTGGCCGGTCGCGCCAAGCTGCACCTGATCGACAGCCCGCTCGACGGTCAACTGAAGGATGTGGTCGGTCAGCTGATCTTCGATGATCGCGGCACACGCAAACGCGACGCCGACCGATACCAGCAGTCCGACCAGCCCGAAGCGCGCGGTCAGCCCGATGCGCTCGCTGTACCAGGCGAGAAACACGAGGCTGCGGCAGATACGCACGATGCAGCATCGTCGTGACACAGCCGTGGCCATCGATCGTACGTTCTGACCAATCTGACCCATGGGAGCACCAGCCTCCGCCTCGGGCAATCCCACTCTGCCCAGCCAGTACCTCTCCCCAGAGCACCAGTCACACGATCAAACGGCCCGCCCGCCGCTTCTGGGATGGCATGTGACGGCCCGGTGGACGTATTTCCCAAACGTTCACCGTGCGCGGTGCGTCGTGGCGAGCTGGAACCCCGCCCGGGGGCCGCCGCCGACCATCGTCTGCCAGTCGCCGCGGCGGTCCGCTACCGCGAGCTGCGCCGTGGCGAAGCCGCCGCCGATGTGACGTACCCAGAGCTGCATCGTGACCGTGCCCGACACGGTCGTACGCCTGAGGCGCCGTCTGCCCGTTGCAGTTCGTACTGGTCCAGTTCGGATAGCAGGCCCCGAGGCGGAAGTTGATGCGGACCCAGCCGGCTCTGGCCTGGCGCATCAGGGGCAGCTGGCAGCTGGTTGTACACCGTGTAGTAGAAGGCGACGTTGCCGCTGTCGTCCACGACCCAGCCACCTTGCAGACCGTGGTCCCCCTGGCCCTGCGCGAGCGCCGGAACCGGCTGCCAGGTCATCGGAACGGCCAGAACGACCGCCAGAAACAGCAACAGCAGGCGACGGCGCACGGTCCCAGGCGGCACGGAATGCTGAGGCAACATCTGCATGGTGGTGATCGCGGCGACTCCCCGCCAGACGAACGAACGAGCGAGCGGGCCGTCCGTCCGTTCTGTCATGCCACAGGCTGACCGTCGAGGAGTGCGGCTGCTGTCGCGACTCTGCCGTGCTGGTTCGCCAGTGTGGGCTACACTCAGGTCATGCCGACCGTCGTGATCCTGGCTGGCCCGAACGGGGCCGGCAAGTCGACCGCCGCCCCTACCGTCGTGGCTGAATGCTTGCCATCGGCGCGTTCGTCAACGCGGATACGATTGACAGAGGCCTTTCAGCGTTCGACTCCGAGAGCGTCGCCATGCTGGCAGGTAGAATCATGCTGCAACGGCTTGATGAGCTGGCGACCCAGCGCGCGGATTTCGCCTTTGAGACGACGCTCGCCAGCCGCTCATTCGCCCCTTTCCTCCGAGGACCGCGGCGATCTGGCTACCGGGTCGAACTGGTGTATGTGTGGTTGCCAAGCGCAGACCTCTGTGTCCAGCGGGTGCATGCGTGCCGTCGCTCCGGTGGACACGTTGTCGATGAGGAGGTTGTGCGGCGTCGGTACGCCCGCGGTCTGCAAAATCTCTTCAGTCTCTATCAGAGCTTGGCGGACGACTGGCAAGTGTACGAACATGCCGGGGGAAGCGAGGCTCGGCGCGTGGCCGAAGGGCGTGGACTGCACACCGACGTTGTTCACGATCTCCAGATGTGGAACCTGATGCGGCAACAGGGGCGTACATGAGCATTGACAACCCTCGGCGTAGCGACGAGGACGACATTGCCGCAGTCTTCACGACACCAGGGAAGGTGAAGGCAGCTATGGATCACGGAATTCGTGATGCGCCGCGCCGGCACAAGCTTCTCGGCGAATCCATCGCCATCTGGCGTGATGGGCAGGTCGTCATCGTGCCGCCCGAGGAGATCGTCGTCCCTGAGCTTCCCGACGACGAGCGCGCGCCCCGTCCGTAGGTCCGAGTCGCCGCACAGACTCCTGCACTGTCCCCAGCAGCACGCCGTCCGGGTGTGGCCGGGGATAGTTGCGTCATGACGGCTTGTGCCAGACTGGATCCTGCGACGATGCCGGCGCTGCCTGTGCGACCGGCTCATGAGGCAAGGAGATTTCCAGATGGCACTGGCCGCCGGCAACGAGCAGATCACCGCCGAGCGTGACGCGCTCGTTGAACGACTCTTCGACGCGGTCCTCGGCACGATGGATGTCGTCACCTGCTACATCGGCGACAGACTCGGGCTGTACGACGCCCTGGCCATGGGTGGCGGCATGACGGCTGCCGAGCTGGCAGCCCGCACCGGCACCCACGAGCGCTCCATCCGTGAGTGGCTGGAGCAGCAGGCGGCCAGCGGCATCCTGTCTGCCGCCGACGCTGCCGCATCCGCCGACGACCGGCGCTTCACCTTGCCGGAGGGCCACCGCGAGGTGCTGACCGACCGCAACAGCCTCAACTGCCTCGCTGGCCTGATCCGGCTGACCGTGGGCGCGGCCTCCCCGCTCTCAGCCGTCCTCGACGCGTACCGGACCGGCGCGGGCGTCCCCTACCCGGACTTCGGTGCGGATACCCGTGAGGGCATCGCCGAGATGAACCGCCCGATGTTCGACAATCTGCTCGGGCAGGATTGGCTGCCGAGCATCCCTGACCTGCATGCCCGCCTGCACGCCGCTCCGGCCGCGCGCATCCTCGACGCCGGCTGCGGCACCGGCAACTCGACGCTGGCCCTGGCACGGGCCTATCCGAACGCCATCATCCACGGGTTCGACGCCGATCGGGCGTCCATCGACACGGCCCAGGAGAAGGCGGCGATGGCCGGCATCTCCGACCGGGTCTCGTTCCTGGTCCGCGACGCCTCCAGCCCGCACATCCAGGGCCGCTACGACCTCGTCACCGCGTTCGAGACGATCCATGACATGGGCCGCCCGGTGGCGGCGCTGAGCCAGATGCGCGAGCTGCTGGCGCCCGGTGGCGTGGTGCTGGTGGCCGACGAGAACGTCGCCGAGGCGTTCGAGGCGCCGGCCGGGCCGATCGATCGGCTGAACTACGGCTTCAGCGCGATTCACTGCCTGCCGGCCACCCTGGCCGAGTCCGACGAGGCGGCCACCGGCACCGTTATGCGGCCGGAGACGCTGCGCCGCTACGCCATGCAAGCCGGCTTCTCAGAGGTCGAGGTCGCGCCCATCGAGCACGACTTCTGGCGGTTCTACCTGCTGCGCCCGTGATCCATCGCCTCCGCACCCCCTGTCTCCCCCTCTCCGCGCCGGGGTGGGCGAGACAGGGGGCACGGTCTCTACTTCTTGGCCGGGCCGCCGTAGGTGGTGCCGGCCGACAGCGCCCGCAGGTCGGCTGCCGTCTTCGCGGTCTTGAACCGCTCGACCTGCTGGGCTTCCTTCTCCAGCGTCGCCTTGGCGTTCGCCACGACGGCCGCGAGGTGCTGGGCCGGGAACTTCACCGCGCCGTTCTCGTCCATGTGGACGATCTCGCCTGGCGCGACGTCCATGCCGCCTACCGACACCGGCACGTTCACAGACTGCACCGCCATCTCGCCGTGGCCGGCCGTCACGCCGCCCAGCAGCAGCTGAAAGTCCATCCGGCGGATCGCATCGACGTCCCGCGAGGGGCCGTTCGAGAGCATGCCGACGGTCCCGACGATCTTCATCTGGGTGACCATCATCTCGCCGGCGAGACCGGCCTTCGCCATCAGCTCCGGCGGCCACTTCTGCTGGATGATCAGGATGGTCGGCTTCGGGCTGGCGTCGAGCGCGTCCAGCACGTCGTTGAACGACAGCCGGCCGGAGAAGTTCGGGTCGGGCAGGCCGTAGGTGCAGGTGACGGCGTAGCCGGCGACCGGCTTCATGCCCGGGTAGATGCACCGAATCGAGGTGTCGGTGTACCAGTTCTCCGTCCACGGGTTGTACAGCCCGAGGCAGAGCGGGTTCTTCGGGTAGGTGGCGACGACGTTGGTGATCGTCGGGGTGTCAATCGTACAGATCTCTTCCAGGAGTTCCGCGGTCGACTGGTCGGCCATGCTGAGGCCTCCTCACTGCTTCGTGACCGGTGTGGCCGCTGCGAGGATAGCCCCGGACCAGGGGAACGGTCAACGCAGACGGCCGGCCGGACGGCCCTGGCGGCTCTATCCCGGCCGCAGCCAGAGCCACTCCCGAAGCTCTTCCACCAGCCGGGTCGTCGTCTCCGGCTCGGCTTCGGAGCGGTCATGCAGCTCGTTCGGATCGTCTCCGAGGTAGTACAGCTTGGCCGTCTGCTCGCGACTCGACCAGATCAGCTTCCAGTAGCGGTCCACCACGGCGACCTCGCTGCGGTCCGCCAGCTCGGTGAACGCCAGCCGGTCGTCGCCAGCGCTGTGCCCGAGCATCAGCGGCAGCAGACTCTGCCCCTCGAACACGTCTGGGATCGGCGCACCGATGGTGTCGAGGATGGTCGGGGCGAGATCGACGCTCATGGCCGGCGCGGCCACGGCCCGCTGGCGCGGCAGGCGGCTCGGGAAGGAGACGATCAGCGGGACGCGGGTGGTGGCGTTGTAGAGCGTCGAGCCTGAGAACCACGTGTCATGCTCGGCGAAGCTCTCGCCGTGATCGCCGGTCAGGATGATCAGCGTGTTGTCGTCCAGATTGAGCTGTTCGAGTCGCGCCATCAGCCGCCCGATCTGCTGATCGGTGAAGGCGATCTCGCCGTCGTAGAGTGCTACCAGATGGTTGATCTGCGCGGCGGTCAGCTGCGCGCCGTCCTCCACGTCCCGGATCGTCTTCGTGCTGCCATCGCGGCAGGTATCGGCGCAGCCGGCGTCCTCAACCTCCTCGAAGGGGTGCGGCGGCGTGAACGGCGGGCTGGGATCGACGTAGTGGACCCACAGGAAGAACGGCGACGACTGGTACTGCTCCAACCAGGCGATGGCCGCCTCGGTGGTCACGTCGGCGCGGCCGTCAATCGCCTCGTCCACGCCGCGCGGCAGCGAGAATGCGCCGCTCATCGCGCCCGGCAGCGCGAGGTACGCTTTGAGCCGCTCGTAGGTGGCTGAGAGCACCTGGGCGCGGTTGTCCGCCAGGTACTCGGGCCGGTTGATCGTCAGGTCGAGATAGTCGTGGAAGCCTCGGTCCAGCCCGGAGTAGCCCGGCTCGAAGCTGACCCAGCTGTAGACCGCGCCCGTGCGGTAGCCGTTCTCGGCCAGCGACTGTGCGAGCGTCGGGGCGTTGGCGTCGAGCCGGTCCACCAGATCCTGCCGGACGCCGTTGGTGGCTGGGAACGTCCCGCTGAGGATGGCAGCGTGGGCGGCGTTGCGGTCGGGCTGCTGGGTCAGGGTCGTGTCGAAGCGAGTTCCACGCCGCGCCAGCATGTCGATGAACGGCGTGCGGGCCTTCTCGTAGCCGTAGGCCCCGAGATGGTCGGCCCGCAGGCTGCTGACGGTGATCAGCAGCACGTTCGGGCGGCGCGGCCCGGGCGGCGCGACGGCGGTATCGGGCGGCGCGGCTGGCTGAGCAGCGGCCTGGGCGACCGGGGCCGGCGGCTGGGCTTCCGGCGAGCGTGGCGTCACCACCCGGCGGGCAGACAGCGAGGTCGGCGCTTCGGCCAGACGGTGCGCCACCTGATCCCGCCCGACGAGCACCGTGGCGGCGGTCAGGATCACCACCAGGGTCAGCGAGGGGGCAGTGCGGAGGACGTGGTTGCCGCGCGGCCAGCGTTGCCGGATCGCGACCAGCGCGAAGGCGACCCCGAGCGCCAGCACGGCGCAGGAGAGCACCACGAACGCGACCGGGTACAGGGATTCGGGCGCGTCAAACGGGATGTCCTTGTTGAACAGCTGGTTCCAGCGGAAGCCGATCAGCAGGCCGACCAGCACCAGCCCGGCCGAGGTCATCCCGAGCGTCGCATGGACGGGCCGCGGCGTCCGTCCGGCCATCCGCATCGCGATGCCGGCCAGGAGCGTGACCACCCCGCCGACCAGCGCAAACGCCAGCCCGTCGATCAGGACGGCGTACCCGAACAGATCCATGAAGCTGTTCGCGCGCCGCAACGCCGCCGACGAGATCAGCGCCTCGACGATGCCGGCCGTCGCTCCGACCAGTGAGGCGACCAGCACACCGCGCGCCACCACCGGCCACAGTCGGGCGCGGGCTGGGGTGTGCTGGCCTTCCATCGGCTGGACTGTCTCTGGCTCAGCCGACGGTGCTGGCGCTGCGTCGAAGGGCAGGGTGATCGAGAAGGTCGTACCCTTGCCGACCGCGCTCTCGGCGGCGATGTGGCCGCCGTGCGCCCGCACCAGCTCGCGGGCGATGGTCAGGCCGAGGCCGGTCCCGCCGGCCCGCCGCGAGCGCGCCTTGTCTACGCGGTAGAACCGCTCGAAGATGTGCTCCAGGTCGGCCGGGGCGATGCCGGCCCCGGTGTCGCGGACGGTCATCACGACGGCATCGTCGTGCTCGCGGACGCCGACCACGATCTCGCCCTGCGACGTGTGCGCGATGGCGTTGCGGATGAGGTTGCCGAGCACCTGGCGGATGCGGCCAGCGTCGATGGTCACGGGGCGGACCGGGCGCGGCGCGTCCAGCTTCAGCTCGATGTTCTGGGCCGAGGCCTGTGGCAGGAACGCCCGCACCTCCCATTCCGCCAGCTCGACGAGGTCGATCTCGTCGCGGTCAAGCTGGAGCTGGTGGGCCTCGGCCAGCGACAGCTCCTGCAGGTCGTCCACCAGCCGGGTGAGCTGCAGCATCTCGTGGTGGATCGTCGCCAGCGTCTGCTCGTCCGGCTCGACGATGCCATCCTGGATCGCCTCCAGGTATCCGCGAATGCTGGTGAGCGGCGTTCGCAGCTCGTGAGCCACGTCGGACACCATGTTCTGGCGTAGCTGCTCGACGCGCGCCAGCGACGAGGCCAGCGAGTTGAAGGCGTCCGCGAGATCCCCGACCTCGCCGCCCACGGACGTATCGATCCGCTGGACGGTGTCGCCGCGTTCCAGGCGGCGGACGGCGCGGGTCAGTGCTTCGAGCGGCGCGGCCAGCAGCCGGGCCATCCCGACGCTCAGGACGATGGCGGCGAGCAGCCCCACCAGCAGCGCCCAGACGAGGTAGCCGGCGAACGTGCTCAAGAAGAGGTGGGCGCGCGGGTCCAGCACCGGCTGATCGACGCGGGCCGGTGAGATGTAGAGCGTCCCGACGGCGAACTCCTGGGAGCGGATCGAGACGCGCCGGCCGCGCCAGTCGTCGCGGGCGATCTGCCCGACCCACTGGTTCTGGGAGTCGGCCAGGATGCGCCCCTGTGCGTCGGCCAGCACGAGCCGCTCGCCCATCAGGTCGGCGACCGACTGCACGGTGCCCTCGACGCCCGTCCACTCGCGGCGGCGGTCGTAGTAGCGGCTCAGGATGCTCTCGGCGCGCTGGACGCGGGCCGACTGCTGGTCCTCGACATAATCCTGGAAGCTGCCGGTCAGCGCGCGGCTGACCAGCAGGATGACGGCGCCCAGCGTGACGGCCAGCACCAGGCAGGTGCCGATCAGGAGGCGGAACCAGAGTCGGCCGGGCATGAGCGTTCGTGTCCCCAGTGCGCATGGGGCGGGCGAGCCTCGCGCTAGGCGCGGCTCGACGCGGTGGCGGGAGCCTCGAGCTTGTAGCCGAGGCCGTAGACCGTCTTGATGAACCGCTGGCCGCCCGCCTCGAGCTTGCGGCGCAGCGAGGTGATGTGGACGTCGACGTTCCGCTCGAAGCCCTCGAAGTCGTACCCGAACGCCTTCTCGATGAGCTGCGGGCGGCTGAAGACCTGCCCGGGCGCTTCGGCCAGCGTCCGGATCAGGTTGAACTCGGTGGGGGTCAGGCGGATCGGCTTGCCGTCCACCTCGGCCTGGAAGCGGCGTGGGTACAGCGTCAGCGGCCCGACGCGCATCTCCTCGGGGCCGAGGTCGTTGGTGCCGGGGACGCGGCGCAACACCGCCCGGATGCGGGCGAGCAGCTCGCGCGGGCTGAACGGCTTGGTAAGGTAGTCATCCGCCCCGAGGTCGAGGCCGGTCAGCTTGTCGGCTTCGGTGGTTTTCGCTGTCAGCATGATGATCGGGGTGTTCGACTCACGGCGAACCTCGCGGCAGACGTCGAGGCCGCTCATGCCGGGCAGCATCAGATCGAGCACGATCACATCCGGGCGTGACCGTCGATACTCGGCCAGGGCGGCCGGGCCGTCGTAGACGCACCAGACCTGGTAGCCATCGCGCTCGAGGTACATCTTGACCAGTTGCACGATATTCTCGTCGTCGTCGACAACCAGCACACGCCGTCTGGGCACGGTCGGGCCTCCCCCTTTCCGGGATCGATCGTATCGAGAGAAGTTTAAGCGAATGTGAAGATCGAAGGGAAGAGGGCGCTCGTGGGTCGGCGCCGCGGCGCAGAGTCTGCCGATGGGCCAGTGTGCGGGCCTCCGTGCTTGCGTCCGGGGCGTTCGTCAGGGCGCGGCGTGGCTGGTTCCCAGCAAGGTGGCCAGGGCAGCGTCCACCTGCCGCTCGGTCTCTGCGAGCGTGCCGCCGTTGTCGATGACCACGTTCGCCAGCCGGACTTTCTCCTCCTGGCTTCCCTGCGCGTCGATCCGCATGGTTGCCTGCTCGGGCGTGAGGCCCCGGTCCGCCGTCAAGCGGCGCACCTGCTCGGCGCGCGGACAGGTGACTACCCAGGCCGTGTCGAGTTCCCTGGCGAGGCCCGATTCGAACAGCTTGATGGCGTCCACCACGACGATGGGCGCGGTGGCCGCTGCCATCGCCCGGCGGATCAGCGCCCGCACGCCCGGGTGGAGAATCGCTTCAAGCTCTTTCAGGGCGGCTGAGTCCGAGAACACGATGCTCCCCAGCCGTGGCCGGTCAATCGCGCCATCGGCTGCGCGGACCTCGGAGCCGAAGCGTGCCACGATGCCGTCGTTCTCGGGTGTGCCGGCCGCCAGCAACTGGTGGGTGAGGCGGTCGGCGTCGATGTACTCCGCGCCGCGCGCTGCCAGCAGCCGGCCGACGGTGCTCTTGCCGCAGGCGATGTTGCCCGTCAGGCCGATGAAGCGTGGCCGTGTGCGGCCCGACACCGTTCTTGGACCCGGCTCCCCCTCAGCTGCCACGAGCGACCAGGACGACAGGCTCGGCTGGAGCGTTTGCCACGCTGCACTTGTGCGTCCAGTGGACAAACGCCTCAACCTCGGTTCCCTTGAATGGATCGACGTTGAGGTGGGCTGCCAGCACTGACAACGCGGCGATGGCTCGCAGTCCGTCAAGCTCGCGAAGTCTCTGCACCAGCGTCCCTCCGCGCGGAAGTGTATCGCCGGTCTCCGGCTGTGTCGAGGCTTCGGGTGTGCCCTTTGTTGGTCAACGTGAGCAGGCATTCATCCGGCCTGGCCAGGGTTCTGGTATCATCGCGTCAACTATGAAGATGAAGCTCAAGCCGATCACCGAGAACCAGATCATCATTAAGTCGCCGGCCGAGTTGCGTATGATGCGCGAATCCGGCCTCGTCGTTTCCCGCACGGTACGCGAACTGGTCGCCGCGATGAAGCCCGGCATGACGACGAAGGATCTGGATCAGGTGGCGCTCAAGAGCTTCAAGCGCCAGGGTGCGAAGTCCACCGCGTTCGGGTACCACGGGTTCCCAGGGCAGATCTGCGTCTCGGTGAATAACCAGGTGGTGCACGGGATCCCCGGGCCGTTGAAGATCCACGATGGCGACCTCGTCAAGTTTGACGTGGCGGCACAGTATCGCGGGTACGTTGGGGATACGACGCTCTCGGCGGTCGTGGGCAGCAAGCCAAACGACGATCAGCAGCGGATCATGGCGATCACCTACGGCGGGCTGATGGCAGGCATCGCCGCGGCGAAGGCGGGCAATCGCCTCTCGGACATCGGCCACGCGATCCAGACATTCGTCGAGAAGCGCGGTCTCAAGGTGGTGCAGGAGTTCGTGGGGCATGGCGTCGGCCGCTCGATGCACGAGCCGCCGCAGGTCTCGCACTGGGGCGCGCCCGGCAAGGGGCCGCTGCTCCGCCCGGGCATGGTCATCGCCATCGAGCCGCAGGTGAACCTGGGCGGTCGGGCCGTGCAGATGCTCTCGGATGGTTGGACGGCGGTCACGCTGGACGGCAAGATCTCCGCGCACTACGAGCACACCGTGGCGATCACGCCCGATGGTCCGTGGGTGCTGACAGAGCCTGACGACGCCGACGTGACGAACGAAGAGCGGCTCATCCGCGAGCTGGCGACCCGAATCTAAGCTCGGGATTTCGGGCGCGTCGGTTCCCGGCCCGCGCCCCGCCGCTGCCGATTCCTCTGCGCCTCCGCGACGGATGCTGCCACTCGACTATGACGGACCGTCTCCCATTTGACACCGTAACGTAACACAAAGTGCACCTCGGCGCTGCCGTTGTGCGGCGGCAGTGCGTGCGTGAGGGTGCTGCGTCGTTGACTCCGATGGTGTCTGCTGCTGGTCGGCCCGGCCAGCGGCGGTCGGGGTCGGTTGGGCGGGTCGTGCTGGCGGGCGGCCACCAGCTTGCCACTCGCGAGCTGCTGGCGTGGCTGCGGTGCAGCGGCTTGATCCCAGGCTAGCGGCTCCAGCCGGCCGCCTGGGCCTCGGCTTCAGTCTTGAAGCACGCTTGCGGGATGGCGTCCTCGTAGCCGTCGTCGGTCGGAAGCGCGAAGCGTCGTACGCCGTTGGCGTCGGCCGCCAGTGCTTTGATCGGGATGCCGTCCGGGCAGGCCGTCTCGCTGAGGCCGGTGGCCGGCGGCTCGGGCGTCGGCGGGCGGACCTCGGTGGCTCGTGCCCGCACGCCCGATGCTCGCGCCGCGATCATCTGCCAGCGACCCACGATCCGCAGGCCTGCCTGCGCGTCGGCCACCAGCCCATCGGCCGTTCGGGCGCGCGCTGCCAACTGGTACGTTCCCAGGCCGCGCGGGCGGGCCGTCCAGGTGTCCGAGCAGATCGTGCGGCCGGCGCAGAAGACCGAGCGCTCGTCGCTGAAGGCCGGGTCATCGGGGCGGTCGCCGCGCACCACCACCTCATCGAGGCCCACGCCCGCCCGCGCCTCGACGGTCACCGTCAGCACCGTGCCGTCGCCGCCGCGCTCGGTGCCCAGCAGCAGGCGGATGGCCGGGTCGGTCGCCCAGAGCTCGGGCGTCTCGTCCAGGGGGTAGGCCGTGGCAATCGTCGGCCGGCTGCCTACGTCGCAGGCCGACCAGATACCCTTGCTGCCGAGCTGCGCGGCCTTCGCGGCGGCGCGGAAGTCGTCCGAGTAGGCCGTGTTCGAGCCAACGGAGAGCGGCAGGGCGTATCCCTCGGCCAGTAACTGCTGATTGAGGCTGGTGCGCTGCCCGTCCAGGTGCAGGTAGCCCAGCAGCCGCCCGGCCCGGTCCCGCTCACGGACGTCAAGCTCCAGGGCGCCCGACCGGTTCAGCGCGGCGGCCCGCGTGTACGCGGCGGCCTCCCTGGCGAAGCACGCGGTAGCCTGCCCTGGCGGATCGACCTCCGGCGCATCGATGCCGATCAATCGCACGACCTCGGAGCGGCCGTCGCGCAGCTGCACGGTGAGGGTGTCGCCGTCGCCGACGCCCGTCACGACCACCGGCAATGTGACGACCTCGTCGGCATGGGCGGGGCGTGTGGCGGCCAGCAGCACGACGATGAGGAACACGAGGGTGCGACGGGCGAGCGGCGCAAGGGTGCGATGAGCGAGCGGCGCAAGGGTACGATGAGCGAGCGGCGCAAGGGTACGATGGGCAGGCGGGCGGACCATCGGGCGGACTCCCATCGGCGGAATCGGCTGGGCGGGCGCTGGCCAGCCGGGGGGGTGCCCACGCGGGCGAGCGCGGGCCAGCATGAGCAGCGGCAATTGTAGCGAGGCCGCCACCACGAACCTGCCCCCTGGCGCGCAGGCCTGCGCGTTCTGCTGGGGCTCGGGCTGAGTGTGGAGCGACGCGCGGCACGGATTGTGCGGCAAGGTGGCCGACCACATCGAGGAGAAGTGACAGCGGGCAGCAATAGGCGACCGTCACCCCGCTCATTCGTTTCTTGCAGAGGGTGTCTCGATCTCCCCATCATGACACCGACGGACGAGCGGGCCGTGTTTGCCGGCAGCGTTGCGCTTTGTGGAGCGCTCCCGTGCACGCGCCTGTCTCTTCCGCGCTCACACGCTGAGAACGCGGCCGACTGTCTGCTCGGACGGTAGGTCGTCCATCCCGTCGCTGTGCTGCTGTCCTCCTGGACGGACGGCCCATCGACGCCGGAGAAGGAGCAGCTATGTGGCTTCGTGCGAACCTCGTGCTGGCCGTTGCCGTCCTGTTCGCCGTCGTGCAGATGCTTGCCAGTGTGACTGGCGGCCCGCGCGTCAGTGAGACCTACGCCAGCACGACCCCGCCGAACGGCGGGCTGACGCGGACGGTCGCGGCGCAGGACGACAACGACGACGACGAGGACGACGACAACGACGACGATGACGACGACGACGACAACGAAGATGACGAGAACGACGACTCGGACAACGAGGACGACGAAGACAACGACGATTCCGATAACGAAGACGATGAGAACGACGACTCCGACAACGAGGACGACGAAGACAACGACGATTCCGACAATGATGATGACTCGGACAACGACGACTCCGACAACGACGATGACGACTCGGACAATGAAGATGACGCGGACGACGAGGACGACAGCGCCGACGACGAGCTGGATGATGAGCTCGACAACGTCGAGCCAAGCGCCTCGGTGACCGCACCGACCCCCACGACGGCGACCGGCCCGACGACGGCCGCTGCGCCACCGCCGGGCATGGGTACGGCCTCGTCGCCGTCCGCCTCGCCGGCGGCCTCGCCCGTGCCAGCCACCGAGGTTCAGCTGGTGACCACCGGCATCGACTCGACCCTCTCGTTGCAGGCCGACCGCATCGCCGTGCAGGTCTTCGGGACCATGCCGGCCGGCATCACGCTGAAGCTGCGGCTCGTCGATCCGCTGATGTTCCCGGCCTCTCCGGGCATCCGGGCTGGCAACTTGATCTTCCAGATCGATGCGACTGACGCGATGGGCGTCCCGATGCCGACCCTGCCCGGCGAGGTCAACCTGAGCGTCAGGTACACCGACGTGGACGTCGTCGGCCTGGACGACACGCTGATCACGATGGCGCACCTCAACCCGCTCGATTCAACGTGGCAGATCGCGCCGAAGCTGATGACCGATCCGTTTGCGAACTCGCTGGCAGCGTCCGTCATGGACACCGGCGTCTACGCGGTGTACATCCCGTAGTACACCCGTAGGCTCGCCCGGACAACGCGCTTTCCATCGCGCGGCCCCACTCGTGGGCCGCGCGATGGTCGTTCGGGCGGTGGCTGCCCGCGGTTCTCAGATTGGACTCGGTTTAGGTCCGGCGGCGCGCCCGCACGATGGCATATCCCCGGTCGGGCGGCGCATCCGGGGCGGCGTGCGTGGCGATCTCGTCCAGGATGTATGCTTGCGACGCGCGACCGAGGCTGCCACGGGCCAGGATCGCCAGCCCGCCCACTTCCTGGAGGCCGCCACTGAAGCGCCCGTCTGGCCCCAGGTCGATGCCGGTGAACGGGATGCCGTCGATCTCCAGCCACTGGCTCAGGACGCGCCCCAGCCGCCCCTGCGTGAGCGTCCAGTCACGCAGGAGCGCGCGGTCCACCGCCACGATCTCGTTCGGTCGGCGCGCGGCCTGTAAGCGGGCGTAGTCGTCCAGGAGTCGGTCGTTCGTGCGGCCAGCCTGCTGGGCATCCGCATAGAATCGCCCCAGAGACAGGCTGGACCCGGCCGCCAGGACGACGACCGCCACCACCAGCAACGGCCCGACTGGCAGGCTGCTCGCCGCCACTCGGCCCCGCAACGCGCGCCGCGCACTGGCCGTCCACAGCGCCCACTGCTCGGCGGCGCAGACGGCCCACGCCGCCAGCAGCAGCGGCGTCAGCGGCGCGACGTAGCGCGAACGGCTCACGATCGGCTCGAACTGGCCGTGCAGGTACGGCAGCCCGAAGAGCATGGCGATGCCGAGGAGGGCCGGCAGCGGCCGGCCGCTCAGCCAGAGCGCCGCCAGCGTCCCGAGCGTGACGGCGAAACCCAGCACGACCAGCGGATGCCAGAGCGGTACAACCGGCTGCCCAAAGTGGTTGAGCAGGCCCGGCAGCGTTGCGCCGATGGACTCGACCACGCCGTAGAGGTTGCTGATGTAGCCGCCCATCGTGTCGCGCTCGGAGCCTTCGTAGATGGCGCGCTGATCCATGCCGGCGCTCAGCCAGACCAGCTCGCCGCGCAGCCACGAGTTGAGCAGCGTGGGCGCCTGCCCGATGACGAAGGCGACGCCCGCGAGGTACGGCCAGGGCGAAGCCAGCCACCCTCGGTGCTTCCACAGCATGAACACGACGACGGCCGGCAGCAGCACAGCGACCGTTGGGTGGGATTGAAACCCGAGGCTCAAACAGAAGCCGGCCAGCACCAGGGCCACCCCGCCGCTGGTCCCGGCCATGCGCCGGCTGATGGCCGCATCGCGGCCGAGCCGGACGGCGCGCTGCACCAGCCAGACGCCGGCGGTGGTGAAGAACGGTGTGAGACAGTGGCCCCAGCCGATGTGGCTGTTCACCACGATGTGTGCAGCGTTCAGGCCCAGGAGCAGGCCGGCCGCCAGCCCGCCCGCCAGGACGGCCCGGTGGCGCATGGCCTCGTCGAGCCGGGCGGCGGGTCCGGCCTCGACCAGCTCACTGGCCAGCAGGAACGTCGGGATGACCGTGAGCGCCCCGAACACGTAGGCCACCAGCCGGGGCACCCAGTAGTGTGTGCCAGCCAGCCAGAAAGCCACGGCGGCCAGGTAGTTGAAGATCGGGCCGTTGTAGAGGTTGTCGTTGGCGAGCGGAATGATGCCAGTCCGCACCAGTCGCGCGGCGATGATCGCCTCGTCGCCCTCGTCGGTCCAGATGGGGATCGTCCAGAGGTGCGGCCACCGGATCACGAACGCCAGCACGGTGATGCCGAGCACCACCAGCAGCGCGACCTTTCCTGAGGCGGCCGGGGCTGGACGAACCGTCGTCGCTGCTGCTGATGGCTGCGCGGTCGCCCGCGCGGTGCTCATGGGCAGCCCCGCCTTTCCTACCTCGGCGGCCCGAGACGGTAGATCGCGCGGTGATCCGGGAAGGAGGGCGCGCCGTCAGGGCCGTTCCACTCGCAGCAGAAGGGGTCGTCTCGCCACCGCGGTACGGCGGTGATCGGGAGATCGGCGCCCTCCCAGGCGTCCTGGCCGGGCCTGCCAGCGGCGGCGGGCGCGCCCGCCATCAGGCCGAGAGCAAGTTGCAGGGTGCCGACAGAGGCAATGCGGCGCATACGTCCGGTCTCCAGAGAGCGGCGCAAGACAGGGGGAAAGCGCCGCGAGTATACCGGAAGATGACAGTGAGATGGCTTTCACACAACCATCAGATGACGTTCTGAGGACGGCGCATGCGAAACGCCCACCTTCCAGTATCGGAAGGCGGGCGTTTCCTGGTGCCTCGGGGGGCGGCCCGTGCGGGCCGGGTGCGGAGCGCCGTCGGCGGTTTGCCGACGGGCGCCGGTCAGGCCTCCGCGCCGATGTGCTTCTCGACCTTCGCCAGGATCTGCTTCTCGGGCATGAACCCGACCAGCGTCTCAACCGGCTGGCCATCCTTGAAAAGGATCAGCGTCGGGATGCCGCGGATGCGGAACGCGCCCATCATCTGGGGGTTCTCGTCCACGTTGACCTTCGCGACCTTCAGCTTGCCTTCCTGCTCCTGCGCGATCTTCTCCAGGTGCGGAGCGATCATCTTGCAGGGCTGGCACCACTCGGCCCAGAAATCGACGAGGACCGGCGTGTCGGACTGCAAAACCTCGGACTCAAAGGTGCCGTCGGTGACGGCAACGGGATGTGCCATGGTGTTCCCTCTGTGTGTAGCGGTGAAGCACCGCCGTCGTGCCCGCCTCGGCGCTCGATCGTTCCCGAGACACTAGGTATAACGCACGAGCCACGCGGGTATTCCCTCGCCCCGGTCCCCTCACACGAGGCCGGCCTCCTCGAACTGCCGCTTCACGATGGCCAGTCCCTCGGCCGGGCCAAGGATCGGCAGATCGGGGAACGTTTCCCGCAGCTTGTCCATCAGCAGACCGGCCTTGAGTGGGCGTGGCGCTGCCTGATGCAGTTGCGCCGTGGTGATCGGGTCCATCAGGCTCGCGTCCAACCCGAAGACCTCCGCGATCTGCCGCGAGAGCTGCAGTCGGGAGACCACCTCCGCGCCGGCCGTGTTGAAGATGCCGGTGACGTTGCTGCCGGCCAGCGCCAGCACCATCTGTGCCAGATTGTCGGCCAGGGTGGGCGAGCCGACCTGATCGTGCACGATGTTGACGCGCTCGCCGGCCTTGAGCTTGCCGACCAGCCACAGCACGAAGTTGGCCCGGACGTGCGGCGCATACCCATAGACGACGGTCGTCCGCCCGATGGCCCAGCGACCGCCGGCCGCCATCACCGCCTGCTCACCGGCCTCCTTGGTCTTGGCGTACCAGCCGAGCGGGTGGACGGGGTCGGTCTCGCGGTAGGGGCCGTTGGCGCCGTCGAAAACGTACTCGGTGGAGAGGTAGACCAGGCGGATGTCGCGCTCGGCGCAGGCCTGCGCGAGGTTGGCCGTGCCGGCCGCGTTGACCGCGAGGGCCGTGTCGCGCTCGCGCTCGGCCGCATCGACGTTCGTGAACGCGCCGGCGTGGATCACAGCATCTGGCCGCGCCTCGTCCAGCACCTGGCGGACGCGCTCGGAGTCGGTCACGTCGAGCCACCAGTGCGGGAACTCGCCCAGGAACGCGTTGGTGCGGCTCTGGTTGTACGCCCCGAGCGCCGTGTGGGCCGGATCGCCCAACAGCTGTTCCAGCACCTTGGTCCCGACCAGTCCGTTTGCGCCGGTCACCAGCACTCGCAAGGCTTCCCTCCCCGTTGCCGCCCTCGCGCCGCGAAGTATACGGGTCGATGGCGACCGCAGGTTCGTGAGGCCGGCTGCGACGTGTGGTTCACGGCGTATCCGTCAACGCTCTGAACCGGAGCGCCCAGCTGCAAACCCGGTGGGCGATATGGACGACGCCGCCTATTGCACCCGGATCCGGGCCAGCTCGAACCGCCGGATCGGCTCCTGCTGCGATCCCAGGCGCGGATCGCCGGCCGTGATCGGCAGGTCGGCCCTGGCCTTGCTGTCGTAGATGCCCACGCGCAGGACGTACTCGCCGGCCGGGGCCGTTGCCGATACGTCGAACGTCGAGGACTGGAACAGCCAGCGGCCCGGCGTCCACTCGTCCAGGCCGGCCCCGCGACCGCCCAGCGAGAGCTGTTCGTCGCTCCAGGTCTGGCCGTCCGGCCCCACCAGCTCGGTGATCGCGTGATAGTCTACGCCGGCCCGGGTCAGGGCTTCCCATTCGTAGGTCACCCCGACATTGCCGTTGCGGGTCAGCTCGCGGCGGTCGAGCGAGAACCCCGTCAGCCGCAGCGTCCCGCCGAAATCGATGGCCGTCGGCGTCTGGATGAAGCCCTCCAGCGCCCGACGGGCCTGCTGCATGTCTACGTCGTTCCGCAGATAGATCACCTGCGGCGCGTCTCCGCCCCGACCGTACAGTTTGATCGGCTCAAACTTCTCGTCGATCCAGAGGCGGAAGTTCCGGAGTGAGCGAAAGCGGTCGCCAGCCAGCGAGACAAGCCGCACGTTGTACGCCTCGGCCGAGGTGACGATTGACTCGCCGGTGAGCTGGCGGGCGCGCACCCGGCTGGAGGACGGGTCCGCCAGGTCCGGCGGCACCAGCCGCTGTGCCAGGAACGCATGCTCTGGCTCGTCGGTGACCACGAAGTCGCCCTTCTGCGAAAGCGCCGCGATGGTCCCCGCGATGTCTGCCGAACGGGCGAACCGCTGGCCCTCGAACCCGGGATCTAGGTTCATGAACCCGACGTTCAGCGTCGCGATGCCCGGCAGCGACCACGCGTACAGCAGCAGGGGCGCCACCAGCACGAAGCCGCCCATCATCCCGACGAACCGCCGGTCCCTGAGCGCCTGCCACGTTGCGCCGACGCCGGCGCCGGCCGCCACCACCAGCGGCGGCACGGCGATCACCACGTGCTTCGGGAAGAGCGGCGCGTAGACGGCCAGCAGGGCGCCCGACGCCGCCATCCACCCGAGGATCGGCAGGGCCATGCGCGGGCGGATCAGCAGCGTCAGCAGCGCGCCCGCCCCGCCCAGCGCGAAGAGGCCCCACTGATCCCGCGCGACCAGGGTCGTGCGGAGCACTTTCAGGTTCTCGGCGAGGTTCCAGCCGCTCGCCTCCCGACTCCGCAGTCGGTATTCGACCATCTGATCCATCACCGTCGAGAAGCCGGTGCTGAAGACGATGGCCGCCACCACCGCCAGCGAGACGAGGCCCACCAGCAGGAGCATCTTGATGCTGAGGCGTGGCCCGAACAGCGCCGCCAGCGCCACCGCGACCACGGCCGGCAGGACGATCGGCTTGATCAGCAGCGCCGTCCCGAGCAGCAGCCCGGAGATGACCAGCCAGGGCCAGCGGCCCGTCCGCTGATAGGCGAACGCCGCCGCCACGGCCAGGATCGCCGGGGCCAGGGCCGGCACCTCGGCCAGGGCCTGCCGCGAGTAGCGCAGGTAGTTCGGGCTGAGCGTCAGCAGCAGCGCGGCCACCACCCCGCCGACCGGGCCGCCGGCCGCCCGTGCCGCTGCGTACACGCCCACGATCCCGAGCAGCGAGTAGACGCCCACCGCCAGCCGCGCTGCCCCGAGGGTCTCGCCGAACAGCCGGTAGAACGGGAAGAGCATGTCGAGCAGCAGCGGCCCCTGCGACGAGTAGATCTCCTGCATCGGGCGGTAGCCGGCCGACATCAGCAGCAACTGCATCCCCCGGATGCCCTCGTCAAGGTCGCCGCTGGTGCCGCTCAGCCTGACCAGCCGCATCGCCGCGTTGGCGATCAGGAACAGGCCGAGCACCACCGTCTCGGCCGGCCAGGTCGGCGCGCTGACCCGCACACCGTAGGCTGAGGGGACGGAGAGCGTTCGTGACTGCATCAGGGGCGCACCTGGACTGTGCCGAGGGTCACGGTCTCCTCGCCGGGCGCCGCGCCATCGACCGGCAGCAGCTTCCTGGCCTTCGAGTCGTAGACGCCGATGGCCAGTGTGTACTCGCCGGGCGGCGTCCGCTCCTTGATCGCCAGGGTGGAGGTCCGGAAGACCCACCGCCCGGCCTCCCAGGCCGAGGTGCCTTCGCCGCCGCCGCCCAGCCCCCGCTGGTTCTGCTCGACCGGCTGCCCGGTCCGGTCCTTGAGCATCGTGACGATGGAGTAGTCGACTCCGGGGGCCTGGAGCGCCTGCCATGCCAGCGTCAGGGTCAGGCTGCCGCCGGGGCGGGCCTCGCCGCGCTCAGTGGCGTACCCGAGCAGGCGCAGCTCGCCGCCGAACGTCGCGCCGCTCGGCCGGTCGAGCGTCCGCTCAAGCTGAGCGCGCGCCCCGTCCAGGTCGGCGTCGCGGCGCAGGTAGACGGCGCGGTCCTTGCCGTTGCGGCGCTCGTTGATCTTGATCGTGACAAACTCCTCGTCCACCCAGGCTGCGAACGGCTTCAGGTTGCGGAGTCCGTCGCTGAACAGGAAGAGGACGCGCACGTCCGACTGTCGGGCCGCGCGGACCACGTCGTCGGCGTCGAGCGAGCGCGAGCGGATGCGGACCATCGAGGTGTCCACCAGGTTCGGGGGTACCAGCCGCCGCGCCTGAAACGCGACTGCCGGCTCGTCCACGATGACGAAGTCGTTCGGGCCGGTCAGCGTCGAGAGCAGGCGGATCTCGTCGTCGAAGCTCTCCGGGCGCGTCTCGGGCATGCCGACCACCAGCCGCCGGTCCAACTCGAGGATGCGCGGCAGGCTGATGGCATACCAGCCGCCGAGCGCCACCACGCCGGCCGCCACGATCCATGGTAGCCGCGCGCCCGGCTGGCGTTCCTCCCAGATCCGCCACGCGGCCGCGGCCCCGACGCCGACGAGCAGCGTCAGCGGCGGCAGCAGGATCACGGCGTGCTTGAACTGGAGCGGCGAGTAGACCAGCAGCAGCCCCAGCGAGGTCACGGCCCACGAGACGAGCGGCAGCCCAAGCCGCCAGCGAGTGACGAGCAGCAGCAGACCCGCTGCCCCGGCCAGGGCTGGCAGCACCAGCCCTTCGTCGGCCATCTCGCCAGAGATCGCCGCCCAGTTCTCCTTCAGGCTCCAGCCCTCGACGGCCCGCGAGGCCACCCGGAAGCGGATCATCTGGTCATAGACGCCCTGGGGGCCGACGGCCAGCACGATGACGGCCAGGACCGCCGCCAGCACCGCGCCGAACAGCAGGCCACCCAGGAGCCACTGACGCGGTCGTCGCACGTCGCCCAGCAGGATCGCGAGGCCGACGGGCACAAGCGCCGGCGCGGCCATCGGCTTGATCGTCAGCGAGACGGCCATCAGCAGGCCGGCCCCGGCCAGCCACCACTGCCGCCCGCCGCGACCGTAGGCCAGCGCGCAGCCGACGGCCGCCATCGCCGGGACCAGGGCCGGCACCTCGACCAGCGCCAGCCGGGAGTTCTTCAGGAAGATCGGGCTGACGGTCAGCAGCAGCCCGGCCACGGCCCCGGCCACCAGCCCCCCGGCGTGGCGGGCCGTCCAGGCGGCCACCAGGATGCCCACCACCGAGAACAGTGCGGGGGCCAGCCGCGCCGCCCCGAGCGTCTGCCCGAACAGCAGGTAGGTCGGGTAGAAGATGTCGAGGGAGAGCGGCCCCTGCGACGCGAAAATCTCGCGGAAGGGTCGGTAGCCGGCTGCCATCAGCATTAACTGGGTGCCGCGGATCCCCTCGTCGAACTTGCCGGCGAACGCGTCGAGGTTCAGGAGCCGCGACGGGACGGCCAGGGCCAGCAGGACGAGCACGCCGACGACGCCGACGCGCGAGCCGGCCCGTGAGGTCAGGGATGCGCGCAAGGGGACCGCGCTCATCATCCTCCAGGCGTCGCGGGGGTGGGGGGCACGGGGAGCCTCACGTTCGAGCGTCGTCAGCAGGCACGGCCACGGCACGGCTGGGCGGCGACAGGCAGTCGGCCGGCGCAGCATGGCGTGGCGCGGCGACAGCGGCGCGGGGCCTCAACCGTTGCACTGATGGTTCCCCGCCGATGCTCGCGATTCTACCACCGATTTTGGGGTGGTCGCATGCACCAGGATGGCCGGTTCAGGCGCACCATCCGGCCTCCCCCTCTCCCTCTCCGCGCCGGAGAGGGGCCAGGGGTGAGGTCTCCCTACGGGCTGACGGGCCGGCTGATCTCCACGCCCGACGTCCCCGATGACGCGCCGGCGTCTGGCATGAAGATCGGCAGGGGCCTGGAACGGACCGCTGCCGCCGACATGCGCGGCGTGTTGGCGAACGGCGCGCTGTTGTTCGGGTTGCCGGCCGCGCGCGGCAGCCCGCGCAGCGCCTGGTACGCGCCGTTCGAGGTCGCCACGTTGCCGGCCGGGTCCAGTGTGAACATCCAGTGGTCGTCAACATCTGGATCCCAGATCAGCGGCGTCGCGGCGATCACGCGATGGTCAGCCTGCCAGTCCTTGTAGGCCTGCGCGTAGAAGCGCGCGATGTCCTCGTCTGAGCGACGGTTGATCCAGCCGGTCTCGGTGACGATCACCGGCAGCTCGCGGCCGATGACTTCCAGCTCCAGCTCGTAGCCCCGGTGGGTGAACCGCACGCCATCCCCGAAGCCGTCCACCTTGTACGAGTTGGTGGCCCAGGCTGGCAGCCGCTCGAAAATCGAGGCGTCGAGCGCCATCATCTCGACCAGGAAGTCGAAGGCGTCCTGCATGATCGGCAACTGATGCGGGTTCGACAGGTTCAACGGCGCGTTCACGACCTTGAACCGGTCGGAGCTCGCGAACGCCGCCATGAACTGGTTCAGGTACGTGACGTAGCTCGGCACGTCGACCTTGCCGCCCCACTCGCGGCCCAGGTTCGGCTCGTTGGCCGGCACGATCCAGACGGTCCGGTTCGGGAACGTGACCTGCTCGAAAAGGTCGCGCCAGCGGGGCGGATCCGTCTCGTTCGGGCGGTCCCAGACGCCGGTGGCCTCGTCAAAGCGTGTCCCGACACGCACGATGGGCTGGACGCGGTTCTCGTAGCAGCGGTCCAGAACCTGCTGGAACAAGTGGCCCGCCATCTCGTAATCGCGGTCCTCGCGGGTCAGCAAGATCGTCAGGTAGCCCCAGCTGCCGCCGTTGGCATTCGCCACGTTCGCGGCGGCCCAGATGTACCGTGGCTGATGCAAGCGTGCGATATTCAGCCCGACGATGTTGTTGCCGGGGCCGCTGGCTGGCGGAGGCGGATCGACTTGCGCGTATGCGACGGGCGTGTCATGTCCCATGAGCCGTGCCAGGAGGGGAACTTGCGTCGCTGCGAGAAGCGTGGCCAACGCCCGCCGTCGGCTCACCAGTCTTGGCTTGTCGGCTTGCGCGCTCACATCCGTCCACTCGCCCCAGTTGGGCAGCGCGGAGCGTAGCAGGCAGGGTGCTGGCTTCCTGGGGCGCGGATGCTACATCTCCGTCACAGCTTGTAACGACGACGTTGCAGACGGGTCGCGCCCATATGTCAAGGCGCATCACAGTCGGTGCTGGTACCATGTCGGCCCAGCCACACGGCGCTGCCCGGCCGGCAGCCCGAGCGTCAGGTGGCGACCCGCGGCGTCACCGTCAGCGTGCGCCGAGCTCTGGAGGCGACCCCATGACCCTGCCCGCGCGCATGCGTTTCGGCATCTTCCTGGCGCCGTTCCACCGCGTCGGCGAGAACCCGACCCTCGGCTTCGAGCGCAACCTGGAGCTGATCCAGTGGCTCGACCGGCTCGGCTACGACGAGGCCTGGATCGGCGAGCACCACAGCGCCGGCTGGGAGACCATCGCGTCGCCCGAGCTGTTCATCGCGACGGCGGCCGAGCGCACCCGGCACATCAAGCTGGGCACGGGTGTGGTCAGCCTGCCGTACCATCACCCGTTGATGGTCGCCAACCGCATCGTCCAGCTCGACCACCTGACACGGGGGCGGGTGCTGTTCGGGGTGGGGCCGGGCGCGCTCGTGACCGACGCCATCATGCTTGGCATCGAGCCGACCCGCCAGCGCCCGATGATGGACGAGTCGCTGGCCACCATCATGCGCCTCTTCACGGATCCCACGCCGCTGACCTACGAGTCGGACTGGTTCCGCCTGAAGGATGCCACGCTCCACCTGCGGCCCTTCACCAACCCGCACCCGCCGCTGGCCGTTGCCAGCATGGAGTCGCCGTCTGGGCCGCTGGCGGCCGGCCGCTACGGCGCGGCGATCCTCTCGCTGGCCGTCACCGGCGGTCAGCGCGGGCAGGTCGATCTCAAGAAGATGTGGGCCATTGCCGAGGACGAGGCCGCGAAGCACGGCAAGACTATGAACCGGGCCGACTGGCGGCTGGTTGTGCCCGTCCACATTGCCGAGACCCGCGAGGAGGCCATCGAGGACGTCCGTCGCGGGGCCGCCAACCAGGCGTACGAGTACGGGGAGGCGGCGCTCGGGCGGAAGGTCGCCTGGGACGGCCCACCTGAGCGGCTGGTGGATCACATGGTGCAGTCTGGCGGCTGGATCGTCGGCTCGCCGGACGATCTGTGCGCGGCCATCGAGCGCTTCGACGCGGCAACAGACGGCTTCGGGGCGCTCCTGATCAACGCCCACGAGTGGGCCAACCGCGAGAAGATCCTCAAGAGCTACGAGCTGATCGCACGGTACGTGATGCCGCGCTACCAGGGCTCGCTGGTGGGCATCCAGGACTCGTACCGTCGGTCGGTCGAACACAGTGCGGAGATCAGCACGAAGCGGACGGCAGCCCTGGAACGGGCGCACCAGACGTTCGAGCAGCGAGAAGCGCCGACGCCAGCCTGACTCGATGTCAGCCTGACCCGACGCCAGCCTGACCCGATGTCAGCCTGACCCGACGCCCCGGTCACCGTCCACAAAACCTGTTGCAGGGGACTGCCGCCTTCAGGCGGCATGGGGAATGCGACAGCGCGGCGGCGCGCCGGCTCCCAAGCCCTGCGCCCGCCCTTTCTTACCGAATCTGGTCTGCATCTGGGAGAATTGCCGTATGCAACGAACGATCCGCGTGCGACTCAGGCCGACTGTTGAACAGGCTTCTGCCCTGTTCGAGACAGCGCGCCTGTTCACGTTGGCGTTCAACGCCGTGGCCGCTCACGGATGGCAGCATGGCGAAAAGAACGGGGTGACGCTGCACCACGCGACCTATCGCCCACTCAAGATGCAGTACCCATCGCTTGTCTCCGATCTGCATATTCAAGCGCGAGTCAAGGCGACTGAAGCCGTCAAGTCGGCACTCGCGCTCCAGAAGCAGGGGCGCAAGACCGGCCGGCCTCAGTCGGCTGCCTGCCCGCCTCGCTACAACCTGCATACCGTCAAGGTGGATTGGCAAGCGAGCATCGCCACCCTGTCCACCACCAGCGGCCGGCAGCGCATCCCGTTCGACGTGTTCACCTACGCTGCCCGCTACGTTGGTGGTGACGTTGCTACAGCCGACCTGATGTACCGCGCGGGCGCGTGGTGGCTGCATGTCGTGGTGACCGTTGAGGCTCCCGCGATCGTCCCCACCGACGCTGTGGTCGGGGTTGACCTGGGGATAGCCCAGCCGGCCGTCACGAGCACTGGCCTGTTCCTGGGAAAGAAGGCGTGGCGGAACCGTGAAGCTCGCCGCTTCCAGCAGCGCCGCGCGCTCCAGCAGCGGGGGACCAAGAGTGCCAAGCGCCGGCTGAAGATGACTCGCCGGGCGCAAGCGCGGTTCCGTCGCGACTGCGACCACGTCCTGTCCAAGCGCATCGTGCAGGCGACGCCTCCAGGCGGGACGATTGCCCTGGAGAACCTGACCAACATCCGGAAGCGCGTCACGGTGCGCCACGGCCAACAGGCTCGGCGCGTGCATGGATGGTCGTTCGACCAGATCCGATCCTTCGTTGAGTACAAGGCCGAAGAGCGGGGCGTGACGGTGTCCGGGGTTGACCCTCGGAATACCTCGACGATGTGCTCCTCGTGCGGGCACATCGCGCGTAAGAATCGCCGCTCTCGTGGCTGGTTCACGTGTCGAGCGTGTGGCTTCCAGCTTCACGCTGACCTGAATGCTGCCAGGAACATCGCGGCCAAGTACCGTGTCGCCCCTGGCATCGCCGGGGACGACGGGGTGCCAGTCATGCACCCTATCGCGGGGGAAGCTGAGCTTGCTCATGCTTTCACCTGCAAGCTGCCTGCTTTAGCTGGCAGTTCATGACCTTCCAGCCAACCATCGCCGTCAATTGTCGCACCGAGCGAGCGTCCAAACTGTCATCCTGAGCGCAGCGAAGGATCTCACAGACTTGTCGGTCAGCGGGTGAGATCCTTCGACTCCGCTCGCAAGCTCGCTCCGCTCAGGATGACACACTGCCCCGGATGACACATTGCTCCGGATGACACATTGCTCCGGATGACACATTGCTCCGATTCCTCGTCCATCATCAAGCGACGCCACATCCCTGAGGAGACCACGTTGCCCAAGCTGCTGATCGTGAGTAGTGACGCACCCGAGTACATCGAGATCTTCGCGAAGGAAGCGCCCGAGCTTGAGTGCAAGCACTACAGGGTCGACGATCCGTCGGTGGCCGAGTTCGTCCGCGAGATGGACTTCCTGTACGCCTGGTACTTCCCGCCAGAGCTGGTCAAGGATGCCCCCAAGCTGCGTTGGATCTCCTCCACCGGCGCCGGCGTGGACAACGTGATGGCGGCGCGAGACTGGCTGCCGAAGGGCGTGCCGGTCACGCGGATGGTTCATGTCTTCGACGTGGCGATGGCCGAGTACGTGCTGGGGCACCTGCTGGCCGTGCAATTGGACATCCGCCGCACCGAGCGACAGCAGGCGGCAAAGGTCTGGAAGGGGTTCCGGCCGCCCCAACTGCGGGGCGCGACTGCCGTCGTGGTCGGGCTGGGGAGCATCGGCAGCGAGGTGGCGCGGACCCTCAAGGCGCACGGGCTGACCGTCTACGGCGTCTCGCGGACGGGCGCGCCCGTCGACGGCGTGGACGATGTACGGAGCATCGCCGAGCTGGACTCGGTGCTGCCGCTGGCCCAGTACCTCGTGCTGGTGGTGCCGCTCACACCTGACACGCGCGGCATGATCGACGCACGCCGCCTGGCCATGCTCCCCGAGGGCGCGGTGCTGGTCAACATCTGCCGTGGGGCCATCGTCAAGCAGGACGACCTGATCGCGTCGCTCCAGTCGGGCGGGCTGCGGGCGGCCGTGCTGGACGTCTTTGAGCAGGAGCCGCTGCCGACGGACAGCCCGTTCTGGGAGATGGAGAACGTCATCGTGACGCCGCACATGAGCGGCCCAGACGATGCCCCGGTCAACGCGGCCCGCTTCCTGGAGAACTACCGGCGGCTGGAGGCCGGCCAGCCACTGCTCGGGCAGGTGGACTTCGGCCGCGGCTACTGACCGGACCGGAGGCCCTCGCCCGCAGGGGTGACGGCCTCCACTGGGCAGCCCGTGAAGGATGTTCCCTACCGGCTCTCACTTGAACAATTGCCGTTCGATCTCACGATCTCCGCTGAGGGCCGGAATACCGCGCCGGTGACCAGGTACTTTGTCCTGGAGCGATCTCCTCAGGGGGAGTAGGGTGACTCGCAGCTTATGCTGCGGACCGCAGACGTTGACGATAACGCAGCGAGCACGTAGTCGCGTGAGGCGTCGTCTTGAACCCGAACGATGTTCGAGGGCGGGCTGGCGAACGCGAATCAGGGCCAGATCGAGAACCTGGCCGAGGGCGAGCCGCAAGCGCTTATCAGCGGCGACCATGTGGGTCGCGTACCGATTCCGAACGGGAGTTCTTGAGGCGCGGCCAGTCGGGTCAGCTGAGAAGCCTCGCTGCGTAGCGTGCGTCGCTGGGTATGATGCTCGCAGACATGTGAAAGCACCTGGGCAGCAGCCGGGAGCTTCATGCGAGGTGTGGACTTGGGATCGTCACCTCACGGTCAGGATAGCACTCGCTCATGGGCAGATCCCGGGGCGGTCGAACACGATGGCGGTTTCTGTATCAATGAAGGCCCGCGGTACTTCGGATTCGGCGGGGCCACAGGAGTCTTTCCGAGCGGCCCGCTGTGCCGAGTCGATCAGGTCGTACTTCGGTACGAGCCGAATGAGCGGGGGCCAAGCAGAACTCGTGATCCTCAGTCCGATGATCTGGTAGGGACGCGCCGGGGCGGCCTGTGCTGCCCGGAGCGCAGCAACTCCTATCTGCTCGGGCCGCAGGACGTCCCGTCGAAGAAGGTTGGCGACTCGCGACGGGAAGCGGGTCGCAGGCTCGATGCCATACAGCGCAGACGCTCAACGGGTGCCCGCATCTGATGGAACCGACCGAGCAGCCATGTCGGAGGGCACGGCATCGTCACCACGGACCTTCTACCGGTTGGTAAGGGCGAAGCCCCCGACACGGGATGACTTCTTGTCCTACAAGGCGCTTTGTCCTACAAGGCGCTCGGCAAGATGTTCGTCGTCAAGACTCCTGAGCAGGCACGGTGGGCTGAGGGCATCTCGGTCAATGAGGAACTGGTGCAGGCGGTTCGAGCATCGCGGCGCGGACCGAAGAGCACCGGGGCACGCCATTTATCTCGACGATGACGATTCCCGAGGATGCCGGCGTCACGTTTGGGCGCACAGGCGCGCAGGAAGGACACTACACGCTCTGGGGCGATCCGGATGTCCTACCCAGCTGTGTCATGTCCACGGATGCCGTGAGCGACGTAGACTTAGCTTGAGTATGGCACGCAGTAGCCACACGAGGGACCATACAAGATGCACGCGCACGAGTTGTGGGAAACTGAATCGGGGAACCTGATGGCCTCCTTCCCCACCGAGGCTCAAGCGCTCGCCGCGGTTGCAGAGCAGATTCGTCAGTACGGTCCCTCCAGTGTGGCAACCATTGCCCTTGCGCTCGTCAACGACAGCAACGAGGCCGGCGATTTCGAGCAGATCGCCGCGGGGCCAGAGTTGGTGCAGCTGAGCCACGGTCGAACACGTCATGCGCCTCGCTGCTCAGGTGAAGATCTCACCGAGGGACATCGACGCAGCACGGGACGCTATTGACGAGCTGAAGGCCCTGCCAACGCGGCAGATTGCCGAATTGATGGACAGGTCCGAGTCTGGCTCGGCACTCATCGATCTGGGACGGGGCGCCCTCAAAGACATCGATCTTGGCGCAATGCACGTGTTCGATTCGGTGATCGGCAAGGGGATTGATGTTGGAGCGATCGAGACGATTCAGACGGACGCAGCTCGCCATGTACTTGACAGCGTTGGTGTTGCGAAGCTTGCCGGGCCATACTGGGCTAAGGACAATACCGATAAGTTTAGGGCCAGAGGATGCGGACGGTCGTCGCGGCGACGGGCGGCAGCGGGGGCTGGCCCGTTCGGCGGCGGCGCTTGAGGCGGAAATTGCTCATCTTGCGCTTGACGGCGCGCGGATTGTGGCGCGGGCGTCGTGGCGGGAGGCGCTCGGCGGCCACTGCGGTCAGCAGGCCGGCTGAAAACTGGGGAGGCGGTCGGGCGGCGTGCGTTGGGCGCGCGGGATGGCGCGGCGCAGGACGCCCAGGGCGCCGGTGAAGCTGAGGCGGTCGGGATCGATGCCGTCGCGCAACGCGGCCTGATACATCACGGTGCGGATGGCGAGGTGGGCGAGCAGCAGCCCGTAGACCTCCTGGACGACCTCGCGGGGATGCTTGCTGCGGAGCGGGCGGGGGTGCGCCCACTGGTGGACCTTGACCTCTTCCAGCGCGGTCTCAATGGTCCACCGGCGAGCATAGCCCTCCAGGATGAAGGCGTGATCGACGGTGAGGTCGGTGCAGAAGCACGCCTCGTCACGGCGTCGGCCGCTGGGATCTCTGACGATGACGATGCGGACCGGGTGGTCGCGGAGCGCGCCGTACCAGAGGGCGGTACAGCCGAAGACGAGCGGGGTGACCTGCCGGCCGTAGAGGGTGACCGGCAGCGGATCCCAGGGTCGGCGGGTCGCCGCCATGGCCTTGGGGGTGG